>DASSIA010000040.1:0-11755 GCA_035692345.1 Arthrobacter sp.
CAAGGACGCCGGTGCCTCCGTGGTGGCCTACGCCGGCTATTGCGCTGCGCGGGACGACGGCGATTCCGCCGCGGCGGCGCACATCCTCGCCTCCATTTCCGACTACAACGAGTACGACTGCCTCTCCACGCTCCGGCTCCGCGACTGGCTGCTGGGCCTGCGGCCGCTCCAGCCCGGCGGACCCCAGCCCGGCGGAAGGTCCGACGACGGCGGGCGGCCGGCACCGTCGTCGTCCGCCATTGCGGCCCCGCCGCAGCTTCCGGAACCTGAGCCCACCGCGGAAGAGCGCCGCCTGCAGGAATACCTGGCCAGCCTCCCGGACACGCGGCCCTGGACCAACGACGAACGGGCCATCGCCATGGTGGCCGCAGCCATGGGGTACCACCGCCGCGAGCGCAAGCAGTTCTGGTGGGAACATTTCGACCGCACCGAGTCGGAGATCGATAACTGGTCAGACCACCGCAATGTGTTTGTGGTGGATACCGCCGAGGTGCTGACGGATTGGGTGCTGGCCAAGCCGGGCGCCAGGATGCGCACCCGCACGCTGCGGCTGACCGGAACCATGAGTGAGGGCTCGGACTTCAAGCCTGGAACCACCTGGTGCAGGCTCTACGACTCACCGGTCCCTGACGGGCTGGAAGATCCCCTCGGGACCCCGGCGGGCCGCGGCTTCACATTCGGCACACTGGTGACCGCGGTGGCGGACCACCCGCGGGTTGCCGGCCAAACCATGATCACCATCGAGGAGCGGGAAACAGGCAAGGTCCCCGCCTACCCGCACCTTCCGGTGGCCCTCACCGAGGACCAGCCCGTCCGCACCGCCAGCATCGAGGCCGCCCTTGCCGAACTCGCCCACAGCGTGGGTGCCTCGGTGCCCGCCCTTCCGGAACATCCCGGCGTCGACATCCTGCGCAAGGTGCCGCCACGCTTCCTGTCATTGCCTGCGCCCGCAGCTGTTGAAGCGGACAGTGCAGGTGCGGCGGACTACGTCACGGCGATCACCGCCTCGCTGCTGGACCTGGACCGGTCCTACCTTGCCGTGCAGGGACCCCCCGGCACGGGGAAGACATTCGTCGGCTCGCACGTCATTGCCCGGCTGGTGGACGCGGGCTGGAAGATCGGCGTCGTCGGGCAGTCCCACGCCGTGGTGGAGAACATGCTGGGCACCGCAATCGAAACCGCGGGTGTGGATCCTGCGCGGGTGGCCAAGAAGCTGGCCGCCCCGCACCCCGTGCTGTGGCACCGCACGTCCGACGACGACGTTGCGGCCCTGCTGGGATCCCCCGGCGGCTGCCTGGTAGGCGGCACGGCCTGGACCATGACCGGCAGGTCCGTTCCCGCCGGGTCCCTGGATCTGCTGGTGATTGACGAGGCCGGCCAGTTCTCGCTGGCCAACACCCTGGCTGTGGCCCGCGCCGCCAAACGCCTCCTGCTGCTTGGTGACCCGCAACAGCTTCCGCAGGTCACGCAGGGCTCGCACCCGGAGCCGGTGGACGAATCAGCCCTGGGGTGGCTCGCCGCCGGGCACGCCACCCTCCCCACCGAACTGGGCTATTTCCTGGCGGACAGCTGGCGTATGCACCCGGACCTGTGCCGGGCCGTGTCCGTCCTCAGCTACGAGGGCAAGCTCGAAGCGGCACCGGCCGCGTCCCTGCGCAGCCTCGCAGAGCTCCCGGCGGGCGTGGATACCGTGTTTGTGGACCACAACGGGAACACCACGTCATCCTCTGAGGAAGCGGCCGAAGTGGTCCGTCAGGCCCAGCGGCACATCGGGCTGAAATGGATCCCGGGCGGGGACAAGCCAGCCAGGGCGCTGATCCCGGAGGACATCCTGGTGGTGGCCGCGTACAACGCCCAGGTGCAGCTGATCCGGCAAGCCCTGCAGCATGCGGGCCTGGCCGGTGTCCGGGTGGGCACCGTGGACAAGTTCCAGGGCCAGGAGGCGCCGGTAGTCCTGGTGTCCATGGCCTGCTCCGCTGTTGCGGAGGCTCCGCGCGGCGCCGAATTCCTGCTGAACCGGAACCGGATCAACGTGGCCGTGTCACGTGGCCAGTGGCGTGCCGTGATCATCCGCTCCCCCGGGCTCACCAACTACATGCCCGCCAAACCGGCGGCGCTGGAGGAACTCGGCGCCTTCATCGGCCTCAGCGGCAACCACGTTCACCCGGCGAAGCAGGGTAAGTTCATGGGGTGACATCCCAGAGCAACAAGCTGCCTGTCGGCGCCCTGATCGTCCTTGCCGCCATCGGCTTTACCGCCATCACCACCGAACTCCTGCCGTCCGGCCTGCTACCCCGGATCAGCGCCGATTTTCGCGTGTCGGAGGCGACCGCCGGGTATCTGACAGCGGGCTACGCCGCCATCATCGTGGTCACTGTCATCCCCTTATCGATGCTGCTGTCCCGGATTCCGCGGCACTTCCTGCTCATCGCGCTGATCCTGACCTTCGCTGCCAGCAACGCGCTGGTGGCCATCGTCTCCGATTTCGGCGCCGCCTTGGGTTCACGGGTGGTGGGCGGCATCGCCCACGGCCTGCTGTGGTCCGCCATGGCCCCGTTTGTGGCACGGATTGTCCCGGCCCACAAAGTCGGCAAAGCGCTGGCCATTGTGTTCAGCGGCAACAGCCTTGGCCTGGCCATCGGCGCCCCGGTGGGCACCGCACTGGGCAACCTCCTCGGCTGGCGCTCGGCCTTCCTGGTCCTGGCCGCCTCCGGCGTGCTGCTGGCGCTCCTTGCGGTCTGGCTGCTTCCACCTGTCCGGCGGATCCCCGACGCTGCGCACCCCTCCATTCGCCAAGCGATCGGCCAGCCCGGCGTGAAAGCAGTCGCCATCGGCTGGCCGCTGATGCTCATGGCCCATTTCGCCTTGTTCACCTACATTGCCCCGTTCCTGCGCGAGGTCAGGCTGCCCGATTTCAGCATCCCGCTGTCCATCAGCGTCCTGGGTGTTGCCGGGCTGGTGGGGATCTGGATCGCCGGCATCACCGTGGATTCACGGCCCCGGCGTTGGCTCCTGATCACCATCGCCGGTGTTGCGGTGTCCATGCTGTTGCTTCCGCTGGTCGGGATCGTCCTGCCCGGCCTGGCACTGCCTGTGGCGTTGGTCCTGATGCTGGTGTGGGGCACTGGCATCGGTGCCATGGGGATTTACAACCAGTCCGCCATCCTCCGGGCCGGCGGCGAGTACAAAGACGCCGCCAACGGCCTGACGGTCCTCACGATCCAGGTTGGGATCATGATCGGTGCCACGTTCGGCGCCGCGGCCCTCACGTTCGCGGGTCCGCTCCTGGTCCCCGTCGCGGCGGCCCTTCCCGCCGTCGTCGCCTTTGTTCTGACCGTGGCCGGACGGCGGCACGCCTACCCGCCGGGGCCCAAGGAACGCCAACCCGCCCGGGCCGAAAGCACCTCCGCATAGCTTGCAGCGAAGCTGGCAGGGAGCCGGTCAGCGGGCCCTGAAATCCCGGAACGAGCCATCGGCGGCGGAGAAGGAATCCTCAACCCGCTCCACGCGTCCGGGAGCGTTTTCGGACCTCAACCAGTCCAGGAGCGCTTGGACCTGGTGTTCTGGCCCTTCGGCAACTATGGACACTGAGCCGTCGTCAAGGTTTTTCACCACACCGGTGAGCGCCAGCTCGTCTGCCTTGCCCATGGTCCAGAAACGGAAACCGACTCCCTGCACCACGCCAAAGACGCGGGCAGAGAGCCGGACATCACCGCTATCCCGGCCGGAATCACTCCGGTGTCCGGAACTCATGGCAGTTAAGCCTGCTTAACGAGCGCCGCTTCGACGTTGATCTTGACCTTGTCGCTGACCAGCAGGCCGCCGGCTGCCAGCACGGCGTTCCAGGTCAGCCCAAATTCCTTGCGGCTGATCTCGCACTCCGCCGAGAATCCGGCGCGCGTGGCACCGAACGGGTCCACGGCCACCCCGGTGAACTCGACCTCCAGCTCCACCGGCTTGGTGTTTCCGCGGATGGTGAGATCGCCCGTCAGCGTGTAATCCTCGCCGTCGCCCTCCACCGACGTGGCGCGGAACGTCATCTCGGGGAACTGCTCCACATCGAAGAAGTCTGCCCCCTTCACGTGCGCGTCGCGGTTCGCATCACCGGAATCGAAGCTGGCCGTTTTCACCGTGGCGTGCAGCGACGCGTCGGCCAGGGATTCGCCAACGCGGGCTTCGGCCGAGGCGTCGGTGAAACGTCCACGGACCTTGCTGATGCCTGCGTGCCGGACGGTGAAGCCGATCTCACTGTGCGACATGTCCAGGAGCCAAACGCCTGGGGTAAGGCCTGTTGGTAGGGTCACTTGTGCATCTCCTTAGTGGTGCGGGAACCGGTCAGGACGACCGGTTCCCACACTGCTTCACTCCGGAGTTTTTGTCCAGATAATGCACCCAAATCCACCCCCACAGCCCATTATCTGGACAAAAACTCCGGAGGTGGGCGGGTGGGGCTGCGCTGGGTCTGGCTGGGCTGCGTGCGGCTGGGCTGCGTCGGGCTGGGCTGCGTGCGGCTGGCGCCTCGGCCCGGTCAGTTGATGGTGATGTCCCGTGTGCGGTGGTCGTAGCGGATGGTGACGGGGCCGCCGTCGTGGTGCAGTTCGTGGTTGGGGCCATCGAACGTGCCGAATGCGCCGTAGTTCTCGTCCCACGCACGGTTCAGCGCGATCTTGAAGGTGTAGAAACCGGCCGGCAGGTCAGCGCTGATCTTCCAGAGCTGGTCCAGGGCGTCGAGCGTCAGCTGGGCCTCGTCATATTGCGGGGCCCAGTTCTCCGGCGCGCCCAGGATCGTGTTGAAATCGCCGGCAACCGCCACTGCCTCAGGCTGCGGGAAGGTCTCGACGGCGGGCGCTTCAGCCTTCGTTTTGGGCGCGGCCTGAGGTGCAGCATTAGGTGCGCTCTTGGGCGCCGCCTTCCGCGAGCGCACGGCCTTAACTACGGGCTCTACAGCTTCCTCGACGGCTTTGGCGGCTTTCCCGACGACGTCGGCGGCCTTCTTCGCGGGGGTCCGCTTCGCCGGTGCCTTCTTCGCGGGCTTGGCGGCCGGTGCCGCTGGGATGGCGACGTCGGCGGGAACCGGAGTGCCGGCGTCGAGCGCTGCAGCGAAGGAATCCGCGTCGGGGAAGGCGACCGTGGCGCGCATGCCGTCATCGGTGATGGTCCAGCCGGAACGGCCCTTGACCAGCCAGCCTGCCTTGACCAGCTTGGCCGTGGCGGACGTGAGCGTCTTGTGTCCACGAGGGATGCCGCCGCTAAGCAGCGCAGCCTCGTGATCATTGAACGGCACACGGGCGGTGGCTTCTGCGAGCACCTCGCCGGCATTGAGTGAATCGCCGGACCACACGCCTTCGGTCAGGACTTGGAGGACGGTCTTGAGTCGGAGGTCGGTGTTATCTGCGATGGACTTAGCCATGATTCCCCTTGAGTATTGCGAACTGTCACTAGGCATCCTGCCAACAGCGTGTTAATCGCGCGACTTGAAATGATTAACTCTGCGTGTCGTGACCGACTATGACGCGGATTACAGCGGAACTGAGGCAGGAGTCTCGGGTAGGGGGTTTGTTTATGGTTATCCACAGGCACAGGTCCGCCCCTGAAATATGTCCGTCCATCCCGCTAGCCTCGAATCATGCGAAAGCGGACCAAGCACACCGATGACAGCCAGTGGACCTCACGTGATGAGGCGCTCTGGACCACCGCCGAAATCGCCGTCCTGCTCAACCGTGGGGACCTGGAGCATCGCCACCCGTTACCGGTGCCGTTCGCCATGCGGCTCGGCGGCCTAGAGGAAAGGATCCTGGCCCACGGGCCGTTCCGGCTGTTTTCATGGACGGCTCCGGGCGATGGCTCCTACATCCATAACACCAGCATGATGATGGCCACGGGCCGGGGCGGCTTGGCCATGATGGCCGGTTTTGCCGCAGCCAGGGCCATCGGCAACTCCGCGCGCCGCCGGCAGGCTGAGGCCATGGCCCAACCCCAGTGGATGCTGATCGATCAGGGCACCTTATCGGTCGGAAACTTCGGATTCTATCTGCACTCTGCCTCCGGAATCCCGGCCTGGAATTGGGGCGGGGTCCACGCCGCCTCCCTCGCCGCTCCCGGCCGGCTCAACATCGACGGCATGTCAGAGAGCGGACCGGTGAAGTGGGTCCTCCATTCGGATTGGGCCGAACTGGTTTTCCTCCTCTGGGCATCCGTGTGCAGCCCCCATCACCCGCAAATGACCGGGCGGACCTGGTTACCGGAGGAGTGGCTGACCAAGGCAATGGTTTTCTCCGCAGGCAACCCCGGCCACCAGGGCATGGAGGGTTTCCGCGAGATCATGGCCGGCCTTCGTTAGCCGGGTGCGGGGCCGCAGCCAAGCGGGACAGGCGGCCCGGCCTGCGTTAGCCGGGTGCGGGGCCTCAGCCAACCGGGACAGGCGGCCCGACCTGCGCTACCCTCCGTTCAGCTCCTTCAGGAGTTCGGCTTTGCGCTCCTCGGAGGCGAACGACGAGTGGATGGAATTGGCAGCGAGTCGGGCCCTATCGAAGTCGGACAGATCAAAAACGGCCTGCAACTGCGTGAAGTTGTCGTCAACATACCCCCCGAAGTAGGCCGGATCGTCCGAATTCACGGAGACGTTGAGCCCGGCGGCGAGCATGGCCGGCAGCGGATGGTCCGCCAAGGTGTCCACGGCGCGGAGCCGGACGTTGGACAGCGGGCAGACCGTCAGCGGAATGCGGTCGGCCACGAGCCGCTCCACCAGGTCAGGATCCTCCATGCAGCGGATGCCGTGGTCAATCCGCTCCACGCCCAGGATGTCCAGCGCTTCGATAATGTACGACGCCGGACCCTCCTCGCCCGCGTGGGCGGTCAGCCGGAGGCCCGCTGCGCGGGCCTTGGCGAACAGGCGCTCAAACTTGGCCGGCGGATTTCCCACCTCAGCCGAATCCAGGCCGATGGCCGCGATAGGCGCGTTCATGGCCAGCAGCCCGTCCAGGACCTCAAGCGCAGAATCCTCAGACAGGTCCCGCAGGAACGCCGCGATCAGCAGGGTGGAGATGCCGAACTCTTCCACAGACGTGGCCAGGGCCGACGCCACCCCATTCACACAGGTTTCCAGGCTGACGCCGCGAGACAGGTGGGCCTGCGGGTCCATCATGATCTCGGCATGCCGGACCCCCGCAGCGGCGGCGCGGGCCAGGTACGCACGGGTCATGTCGGCGAAGTCCTGTTCGGTCTGCAGCACTGCCATGTTGGCGTAGTACAGGTCCAGGAAGGACTGCAGGTCTGTGAACTCATACAGCCCACGGAGCTCCTCCAGGCCAGAGTACGGAAGGTTGATGCCGTTGCGCCGGGCCAGTTCGAGGATGAGCTCCGGCTGCAGCGTGCCCTCAATGTGCAGGTGCAGTTCGGCGACCGGACGGAGGCGCGCTGCTGCTTCCTGGAGCACCGCTTCTTCCTGGAGCACCCCTTCTTCCTGGAGCAGCCCTTCTTCCGGCAGTTCCGCTTCGGTTCCAGGCGCGGCAGCCTCGGTTCCAGGCACGGCAGCTTCGTTTTCCTGCAACGGTTCTGATTCGGTGGCAGCAGCTTCGTTTTCGGGCACGGCCGTTCCATCCGCAAAGATATTCATCCGGTCAGGATATGCCCGTAAGCCTGCCCGCGCGCTCCTAGACAGCCCGCGCCACCAGCACATCACCAGCGAACCACCAGAAATGATCTCGGTTTGATAACGGCCCGGCGATGACCTAGCGTGAAATACAAGCCCGCCAAGCGGGCGAATGAATGCCCGGTGCTGCCTCCACCAGAACTGCCCGGCCGGCAGCCACCGAAAATTGACCTCTAATCGTCAGGGGCGGGCAGTGGCGCGATAACCTCCGGGGACGGACCGAGCGCTGGTGGCCTTCAGGAGCATCACACCATGAAAAACACCACCATCCGTAGTGCCGCACGCCGCGGAGTAGCCGTAGCCGCCATCTCGGCCGCCGGCCTTGCACTCTCAGTCACCGCCGCCAACGCGGCCACCGACGGCGCAACCTGGGACGCGCTGGCCAAGTGTGAGAGCGGAGGAAACTGGGCCACGAACACCGGCAACGGTTTTTCCGGCGGCCTGCAGTTCAGCCCCAGCACCTGGGCCGCTTACGGCGGCACGGGCTCCGCGGCCGCTGCCAGCCGCGAGCAGCAGATCGCAGTAGCCGAACAGGTCCAGGCATCACAGGGCTGGGGAGCCTGGCCGTCCTGTGCCGCGCAGCTTGGCCTGAGCGGCCGAGGGGGCACGACGGCGGTGGCTCCCCCGAGCGTTCCGGTCCAGAGCGCGCCAGTCGCCCCGGCCCCCGTGGCGAGTGCGCCCTCGGCCCATACTCCGGCTCCGGCCGCGGCTCCGGGTTCAGCTCCGGCCGCGACGGTCCCGTCGGATGCCGTGACCGCTCCGCAGCATGCCGCGCCCGTGCCCGTCAGCGGCGAGACCTACACGCTCGAGCCAGGCGACACCCTGAGCACCGTCGCCCACAAGCTGGGTATTGAAGGCGGCTGGCAGAGCCTGGCGGACGCCAACCTCGACAGGGTCGCCAACCCCGACCTCGTGTTCGCCGGGCAGGTCCTCCAGCTTCCCGCCTGAGTTTAAGCGCCCGAGGTTTAAACGCCCGGGGAACCGCCCGGTCCCAGGGACTTCCCGGGGTCCCTCCCAGGGGCTTTCCCAGGAACAACAACGCCGGAGCGCCCCGCACAGGGGCGCCCCGGCGTCGTCCGTTGTTGTGTCCTTGTGCGGCGGTCTGCTCAGCGTTCTGACTAGGCCGCCGTGGCCGCCGCCGGAATTTCGCGCACGATGCGCACCTTCCAGGCGGCGTCGTCGGTGGTGTCCAACAAGGCAACCGTGCCGTGCGCAAGGTTCAATGCCACGCGCTTGGCCGCCAGCAGTTCAAGGTAGAGGTGCTCGTTCATGCGGCTGGGGGTATCGATCATGTACTTCACGGCGTCGCGGACCTTGCGGTAATTGGCGCTCCGCTCGCGGTGGAGGTGCAGTTCCAGCATCTGGCGCTGCCGCACTTTGGGCTCGTGCTTGTTGAGCCAGGAAACGGCCAAGTGGACAGCAATCACGAGTGCCAGCGAAACAGCGTAGATCCACCAGCCGCTCGATGTGAGGAACAGCGGCAGGTTGCCGATGGCCACCAGCGCGATCACGATCCGCAGCGCGACGATCCGGCGAAAGGTCAGCGCCACGGATGCCATCGCGGCACGGAAACCGTGCTGCTCAATCCGCGCCGCTGCCGGATCAAGGGTAAATTCATCAAGGACCAGGATGCCCTTGGCCTCTGGATCAAGCATTTGCCCGAACTTGGGCACAAAAAGCTGCGTTGAACCGGTGGTCACAACAGGAGGAATTGTCATTGAAGGGCTTCCGGGAAGGTGGGGCGTTTCGGTGATCTTAGTGGGTGACAGTACAGGCTGTATGCATCGGTCCACTATGTGAACAAACCGGCGGCGACGTCTCTGCTGCGCGGGCACTTCGCGTGTGGCGCCGCGCACTGCAATTGGCACTTCCGCCGCATGCCGTCAGACTGAAGAGATGCAAACCTTCCTTCCGTATCCCGATTTCCGGCAGAGCGCCGCAGCACTGGACACCGCCAGGCTTGGCAAGCAGCGTGTCGAGGCGCTGCAGACCCTCCGGGCCCTGGTGATTCCCGAATACGGCTGGCAGGATCACCCCGCCGTCCGCATGTGGATGGGCCACGTGCCGGCGCTGACCATGTATGGCCTGGCGATGGTAGACGAATGGACCACCCGCGGCCATGCCGACAACACCCGGGCCAACATCACCGAGTTCGCGCCCCAGGCGGCACACCCGGACTACGCGGCCAAGATCCCCATGCCGGAGTGGCTCGGAAATCCAGACTTCCACCTGAGCCACCGCGCGAAGCTGCTCCGCAAGGAGCCGAAGTTCTATAAATCGGTGTTCCCCGACGCCGACCTGGACCTGGACTTCATCTGGCCTGAGCCCAAGCACGAGTTCTATCCGGCAGAACCCGAGGGCGACGTCCTCTGGATCCTCCGCGACGCGCACGCCGACATCGATCCGCAGACCCTTGACACCGTGGCCCTGCCGCCTATCCGCCGCAGCGGATCCGTCGCAGCCGCCCCCGCTGCTGATGGCTACTCCCCCGTTTACGTCGACGACGGGTCCCGCCGCCCGTCCAAGCAGCCGCGTAAGCTGCCGCCGAAGCAGCTCGTAAAGAAGCCCACGCGGAAGCGCCTGGCGCAGGAGGAAGCGTTCGCCACCCTCCCCGGCAAGACCACCGTGGCGGTTTCGTTCGAGGACGGCAGGAAGTTCGCCGTTGGGCAGGTCCTGGGCCGCCCCATCACGCTCGACGACGGCCGGTTCGGCCGCAACTTCAGCGTCACCGAGGTGATCGACCGGTCCGCGTTCGACTACCCCGCGCTCCTGCAGGATCCCCGCGTGTTTTTCCCGGTTCCTGCGCCCTGATCACGTGACCATCCTCCTGGCCGGCTGCGGCGACCTTGGCACCGAAGCCGGCCTGCGTTTCGCCGCAGCGGGACACCGGGTGGTGGGCTGGCGCCGTTCGCCGGAAAAGCTGCCTTCTGCAATTGAAGGGGTGGCGGCTGACCTCCGCTCTGCGGATCTGCCGGTTATTCCGGCGGCTACCGCCGCCGTCGTTGTGGCCGTTGCGGCTGACTCACCCACCGAGGAGGCTTACCGGGCCGCCTACGTGGACGGGCTGGCGCACGTCCTGGACGCCCTGGAGCGCGACGGCGTGGCGCCCCGCCGCGTGCTTTTTGTGTCCTCCACCGCTGTCTATGGGGACGCTGGCGGCGGCTGGGTCGATGAGAGTACGACGGCGGCACCTGGCGGCTTCTCCGGGCGTATCCTGTGGGAGGCCGAGGAACTTCTTCAGGCACGCCTTGCGGGATCCGCCACGTCCGCTACATCCCTTCGCCTTGGCGGCATATACGGGCCCGGGCGTACTCGGCTGATCGACCAGGTCCGCAGCGGGACGGCCGTTGTTCCGGACGATGAACGCTTCACCAACCGCATCCACCGCGATGACGCTGCCGCGGCGATCGTCCACCTGGCCACTATGCCCTCGGAGCCCGGGGCAGTTTATGTCGGCGTGGACAACTCTCCCGCGGAACTCGGCAGCGTGTTGAGGTTCCTCGCGTCGGAATTAGGCGTGGCGGAGCCACCCACCGGCAACGCCGGCCGTGCACGCGGCGGCAACAAGCGCTGCCGCAACGCGCTGCTTCGGAGTACAGGGTTCGACGTCGTGTTCCCCTCGTTCCGGGAGGGCTACCGGGAGATTCTGGCCGGCACGGGAGTCCGCCACCCGTAGGCTTGGGCGAGGCAGGTCGACGCGCGCCGGTTCCGGGTGAACCGGCCGTTCAGGACAAAGGAGCATGGTGGACTTCCAGCACATCATCGAGACCGTGGGCAGCTTCATGGACTTCGCCGGGGTGACCATCATGGTCATCGGTGCGTTGGTATCCATCCCGTTGGCCCTCCGCGGGTTCCAGCCGCGGAAACTGCCTCCGGGTGCAGAAAAGCTCACCGTTTACCGCTCCTACCGGCAACTGCTGGGCCGTTCCATTCTTTTGGGCCTGGAACTCCTCGTGGCGGCCGACATCATCCGCACCGTTGCGGTCACTCCCACCTTTGAAAGCGTGGGAGTCCTGGCGATCATCGTCCTGATCCGGACGTTCCTGAGCTTCTCGCTGGAACTGGAAATCACCGGCCGGTGGCCCTGGCAGAAAGCGCCCAACC
>DASSIA010000041.1:0-2489 GCA_035692345.1 Arthrobacter sp.
CGCCAAGGTCGACGGCGAGCCCTGCTGCGCCTGGATCGGCACCGACGGCGCCGGCCACTTCGTCAAGATGGTCCACAACGGCATCGAATACGCCGACATGCAGGTCATCGGCGAAGCCTTCGATCTCCTTCGTTCGGGTGCCGGCATCGAACCCGCCGAACAGGCCAAGATCTTCACCGAGTGGAACAAGGGCGACCTGTCCTCATTCCTGATCGAAATCTCCGCCGAGGTCCTGGGCCACGTTGACGCCAAGACCGGCAAGCCGTTCGTTGACGTTGTGGTTGACGCAGCCGGCCAGAAGGGCACGGGACGCTGGACGGTTATCTCCGCCCTCGAACTCGGTTCCCCGGTGTCCGGCATTGCAGAGTCCGTTTTCGCCCGTGCACTCTCTTCCCAGGCCGAGCAGCGCAGGCTCGGCCAGGAGCTGCTGGCCGGCGGCGAAGCCGCCGTGGAAATCCCCGACACCTTCGTTGAGGACGTCCGCCAGGCGCTGTATGCCTCCAAGCTGGTCTCCTACGCGCAGGGCCTGGACATGCTGACGTCCTCCGCCAAGGAATACGGCTGGGACCTCAAGCTGGACGAGATCGCCTCGCTGTGGCGGGCCGGCTGCATCATCCGCGCCGAGCTGCTCAAGGACATCACCAAGGCCTACGCAGCTGACGAGAAGCCGGCGAACCTGCTGTTCGCGCCGGCCTTCACCAAGGCCATTGCCGACGCTCTTCCGGCCTGGCGCCGCGTGGTGGCCACCGCCGTCCAGCTCGGTATCCCGGTACCGGTGTTCTCCTCATCCCTGGCCTACTACGACGGCCTGCGCCGCAAGCGCGTGGCTGCGGCCCTGATCCAGGGTCAGCGCGACCTCTTCGGCGCGCACACCTACGGCCGCGTCGACGCCGAGGGTACGTTCCACACCCTGTGGGGCGAGGACAAGTCCGAAATCTCAGCCGTGGACACGCACTGACCGCCACGCTCTGATTGCTTCAAGCTGCGAACCCCTGCGGCCGGCACTTCCCGGATATTCTGGGAGCTGCCGGCCGTTGGTGTTTCCGGTAGCAGCCGAGGTGTCCGTCCAGCCAAGGAGTCAGAATGCCCAAGCAGGTCGCGCTTGTTACGGGAGCCTCCACCGGTATCGGCTTTGAGGCGGCGAAGAAGCTCAGCAGCCATGGCTTCGTCGTCTATGCAGGCGCCCGCCGCGTGGACAGGATGGAACCGCTGAAGGCGCTTGGCATCCAGGTCCTGGCACTGGACGTGACGGACGAGGACTCGATGCGTGCCGCCGTCGGACGTGTCCTGGAAGAGCGCGGCCGGATAGACGTCCTGGTCAACAACGCCGGCTACGGCTCCTACGGGGCGCTGGAGCAGGTGGAACCGGCCGAAGGCCGGCGTCAATTCGATGTGAATGTCTTTGGCCTTGCCAGGATGACCCAGCTGGTCCTGCCGGCCATGCGGAGCGCGGGGCAGGGCCGGATCATCAACGTCTCGTCCATCGGCGGAAAATTCTACGAGCCCCTGGGCGCCTGGTACCACGCCACGAAGTTCGCCGTTGAGGGTATGAGCGATGCGCTGCGGCTGGAGCTCAAGCCGCACGGCATCGAGGTGGCCATCATAGAACCGGCAAGTACTGTGAGCGAATGGGGCAGAATCTCCGCCGAAGGGCTGCTGGCCAGCAGCGGCGATGGGCCCTATGCTGCCCAGGCCCGGCACATGGCGGACGTCCTGGCGTCAACGGACCGGCCAGGAACGTCGACGCAGCCGGCCGTGATCGCGGCGGCTGTCCTGCACGCGGCCACCGCTGCCCGGCCCCGGACCCGGTATCCGGTGGGTAGGGGAGCGGCAGCCATCCTGGGCCTTCGGAAGGTCCTGCCGGACCGGCTCTATGATGCGGTGGTCATGGCCGTGCTGAAGCGGGTAGCCAAGGGAAAGATGTAAGGGTCAGATCCGGTATTCGATGTCGTACTCGGCCGGGTCCACAGCGGGCTTGGTTTCGCGCTGGGCATCCCGGTGGCGCCACTTGGCGGGCACGCCCGTAACAATCGATTCCGGTGGCGCGTCCTTGACCACCACGGCGTTGGCGCCCACGGCGCTGTCCCGGCCGATGGTGATGGGTCCGAGGACTTTGGCTCCGGCGCCGATGGTCACGCGGTCCTCAATGGTGGGGTGGCGCTTGACCTTGGCCAGTGAGCGGCCGCCCAGCGTCACGCCGTGGTAAATCATCACGTCTTCGCCGATTTCGGCGGTCTCGCCGATAACCACGCCCATGCCGTGATCGATAAAGAACCGCCGGCCAATGGTTGCACCGGGATGGATCTCGATCCCGGTCAGGAAGCGGCCCAGCTGCGACACCAGCCGCGCCGGGAACCGCAGCCCGGGGTTTTGCCACATCCGGTGCGTCAGCCGGTGGATCCAGATGGCGTGCAGCCCTGAATAGGCGAAAAAGTTCTCAAAAGAACCTCGCGCCGCCGGGTCGTGTGACCGGGCGGCGTCGAGGTCTT
>DASSIA010000042.1:0-2063 GCA_035692345.1 Arthrobacter sp.
GAGTCGCCGTAGTACCCGGACGCCGATTGGCTGATGAATGTCCGCGGCGGTTCGTCGAGCCTGGCCATGGCTGCGGTCAGGGTATTGGTGGCAGCCAGCCGTGAACTCAACAGCTCGTCGATCCGTCGGCGGGTCCAGGGCCTGTCCCCGATTCCCGCGCCGGAGAGGTTGATCACGGTGTCGGCACCTGCCAGCGCCTGCGCATCAAGGCGATGGGCGGCCGGGTCCCAGCGGACTTCGGCCCTGGACGTTGGCTCGCGCCGAACGAGGGCCACCACGTCATGGCCGGCCGCGCGTAATGTTGCGGACAAGTGGGTCCCGATCAGCCCGGAGGCCCCGGCAATAACGATGTGCATGATCCATCTCACCACGGCAAGCACGCCGTCGGTACCCTCCCCGTGACCGTACCGGGAGTTGACTATGATCGAACGATGACTTCTTCGAGCTACTTCCGGTTTCCGCATGTCCACGGCGATCTGGTCACGTTTGTGGCAGAGGACGACGTGTGGATCGCTCCGCTGGGCGGTGGCCGCGCATGGCGGGTGTCGTCGCTGCAGCTGCCCGCCCGTAACCCGCGCTTTACGCCTGACGGCAAGCGGCTGGTCTGGACTGTTATCCAGGGCACCGCTCCGGAAGTGGTGTCGGCGGAGGTGGACGGCGGCGGCTACCGGCAACTGACGTATTTCGGCCACGCGACGACGAGAGTCAAAGGCTTCACCGCGGCCGGCGACGTTGTGGTCACGAGCGCGTTCCGCCAGGCTGAAAGCCGGCACACATACGCTTACAGCGTCCCCGTTGACGGCGGGTGGGCTGCGGAGCTGCCCTTTGGGCCGGTCGAATCCGTGGCCTTCGGTCCTGAAGTGGGGGACGAACGGCCCGTTGTCCTGGCCAGTGTGCTCTCGCGTGAACCGGCCTGGTGGAAGCGGTACCGCGGCGGCACGGCGGGCAAGCTCTGGATTGATGCCGATGGAAACGGCGAATATGAACGCCTGGTTCCGGACCTTGACGGAAACCTTGCCGATCCCATGTGGGTGGGCGGGCGAATCGCCTTCCTCTCGGACCATGAAGGATACGGAAACCTGTACTCAGTGCTGCCCGGTGGCGGAGACCTGCGACGGCACACCGACCACGAAGACTTTTATGTCCGGCATGCCTCCACCGACGGTGAACGGGTCATCTTCGAATCCGCCGGCGAGCTGTGGATCCTGCACAACCTTTCGTCGGCCGCCGTGAGGCTCGACATCTCGCTCGGTTCGGCATCGCAATCGCGGCGCCCGGGCCTGCTGAAGACCACCAAACACCTGGGGGCAGTGGTGCCGGATGCCAGCGGCTCCGCCAGCGCTGTGGAAGCCCACGGCACCCTGCACTGGATCCGGCACAAGGATGGTCCCTCCCGCATCGTTGAGGCCACCCCGGGAGTCCGGGCCCGCCTTCCGAGGCCGCTCGACGGCGGCCGCCTCGCCTACGTGGCCGATCACGACGGCGTGGAAGCGATCTACATCAAGGAGATCGCCGCGCAGATCCCCGGCACAGTGGCTCCTGCAGTCACGGCGCCCCCGGCGGGGGCTCCCGCTAACGCCGTTAAGGACGCATCGGAAGCACCTCTGCCCCGGCCGGTGCCAGCGGCGGCATTATCCGCAGCGGTGGCCGCCGACGTCGTTGTCCCGGTGGCTGATGACTCCCCGGCCGACGTTGCGCACAGCCCGGCGGAATCCGGTGTCAACGCAGAACCGTCAGTACCCGCGTCCCGCATCGCCTTTCCCAAACCGTCACGCGCCAGCGCCCTGGAAGCCAGCCCGGACGGCCGGTGGCTGGCCGTGGGTACCTCCTTCGGCGATGTCTATGTGGCCGACACTGCCACCGGTGAGCTTTCCCCCGTCACCAGCATTGGCGAGGGCACCATCGCTGAACTCGCGTGGTCACCTGACTCGCAGTGGCTGGCCTGGTCGGAACCCGTGACCTCATTCGGCTCCCGGAGCCGGCTCAGGCTGGCCAACGCCAGTGACCTGGCCGGCGGCATCGTCGAGGTCACTGACGGCCGGTTCTGCGATGAGTCACCGAAA
>DASSIA010000043.1:0-10986 GCA_035692345.1 Arthrobacter sp.
TGCTTGAAATGAACGGCCAGGATGAGTCCGGCCTCGACCAGCTCGCGCGCGTTGGCTTCCACACCCTGGGACTGCAGACCTACCTGACGGCCGGGCCTAAGGAAACGCGGGCCTGGACCATCCACCAGGGCGATACCGCGCCGCAGGCAGCGGGGGTCATCCACAGCGATTTCCAGCGCGGCTTCATCAAGGCCGAAGTGGTTTCCTTTGACGACCTCATCGAGGCAGGGTCCATGGCTGAAGCCAAGTCCCGTGGCAAGGTCCGGATTGAAGGCAAAGAATACGTGATGGTCGACGGCGACGTGGTGGAGTTCCGCTTCAACGTCTAATTCCTGCCACCCAAGTGCGGCGGCGCCGGAAGGCCGGCAACACCTAACCTGCCCGGGTCCATCCCAGGGCAGGACCCAATTTCGTGGCGATGTCGGTGAGGATCTGCACGTAGTCCTCATGGTGGAAGCTGAACGGCAGCGCGAACGCGACTTCGTCGACCTCCTGGAATCCCGCGTGGGCGTAAAGCTGCTCGGCGATCTGATCGCTGGTGCCGATGAGATCCGGGGCGAACAACATCCGTTTTGGCCCCTGCGGGGTCCGGGTCCGGGGCGTGCGTTCATCGACGTACCGCTGGTACTTTTCACGCTGCTTCGGTGACGCCGAATCGGTCGGGATTACCACCAGGCCTTGTGAGACCCTGGCTGGTGCGTGCGGTTGGGCTGATGTCGCGGCGGCTTCACGGTAGGCGCGGATCTGCGATTGTTGGATTTGGGCAAACTCCGGTTCCTGATTCGCTTCGGGGAAGATCACACTGCTGGAGAGCAGGTTGAATCCGTTTGCCCCGGCCCAGACGGCCGATTTCCTGCTTGCCGCCCCATACCAAAGCCGTTCACGCAGCCCGGCGGAGTGCGGCTCGACGCGGTTGGAGAATTCCTCGACCACACCCTGCTTGCCGGAAAATTCCCGGATCGGTTCCCCGCAATCAAACGGGCGAGCCGATCCACGCGTGCGTAGCTGAAGTCCTCCAGCTCCGCGGAATCCGGGTACAACTCGTGCTTCACCGTGCCATAGTGCATTGGTTCACCGACGCTCAGGCCCGGATTGAGTCGTCCGCCGGACAGCAGATCCGCCGTGGCCAGGTCCTCCGCCAGGCGTAATGGATTTTCCCAGCCCATGGGGGTGACAGCGGTTCCAAGCTCGATCCGGGAAGTGCGCTGGCTGGCCGCGGCCATGATCGCAATGGGGGAGGAGATTCCGAACTGCAGATGGCGGTGGCGCAGCCAGGCGCTGTCGAATCCGAGCCGCTCGCCCAGTTCGATGACCTCCAACGTCGATTCGTGCCCCGCCGCTGGATCCGCCGGATCGAACAGGCCAATAGTGAGGAACCCAAGCTTGCGTAACGGTCGTGAAGAATGGGGCATTGGCTTCCTTCAAGGATCGGCGTACGGCTGATCCTCATGATAAGCCGACATCGGCCCGTCCCCTGAAACGCTAGAATTCAACGAAAACAAGGTGATTCAACGTCGTGCGGATATTTACAGTACGTTCCGGTTCAACGTCTGATTCCGGACACGCAAAGGAGACGGCATGCCCGTGAGGCGTCTGATTCAGGTCATCACCGGAGCCGTCGCAGCGGCGCTGGTCATCTCAGGATGCTCTGCGTCCGGGGGAGTGCCCCCGGTGGTGGTCGGCGCGACGAACCGCGGCGGCAGCGTCACTGTGGCCGAGGTGAATGCCTTCACGTCCTTCAACCCGTTCAGTGCCGGCGGCAACACGGACATCAATACGAAGATCGGCTACGCCACCCACTCGGGGTTCTTCTCCGTGGACGACAAGGAGAACGTGGTCCGGAACGAGAAATTCGGCCACTATGAAAAGGTCTCCGACAAGCCGCTCAAAGTGAAGTACACCGTCAACGAGGGCGTCAAATGGTCTGACGGGGCGCCCATCGACGCGGGGGATCTGTTGCTCTCCTGGGCGGCCGGATCAGGATATTTTGACAATGCTGATTCCCAAAAGGGGACCGGAACCAAGTACTTCTCTGCCGCAGCGGACCGAAGCGGCCTTGCAGCCACGTCACTGCCCGAGATCGGCTCTGACGGCCGGTCGATCACCCTGGAGTACGCCGCACCTTACGCCGACTGGGAAGTGGCCTTCGACGTCGGGCTTCCCGCGCACGTTGTGGCCGCCAAGAGCGGACTGAACGACGAATCGGACCTCATTAACCTGATCAAGGGCTCGCCCCGGGGCGACACCAAAGAGCCCGTCATCAATGCCCCGCTGAAGCGGGTCAGCGATTTTTGGAACTCGGGTTTCGACACAAAAACGCTTCCTGACGACCCCGCCATGTATCTCTCCAGCGGCCCGTACATTGTTCGGGACATCGTTCCTGGCTCTTCGATGCGGCTGGTCCGGAACAAGGACTACGTGTGGGGGGCTGAGCCGTACCTGGATGACATCACCGTCACCTTCACCGGGGCTGCCGCTGCTGCCGTCGCGGCACTCAGGAACGGGCAGGCGGACATCATCGCCCCGCAGCCCTCTGCCGGTACCGAAAGCCTCTTTGACGGCCTGGCGGCCCAGGGCAGCACGGTTCAGCGGTACAGCCAGTCCGGCTATGACCATATCGATCTCAAGTTCTCCGGCACGTTTGCCGCTAAGGACGTCCGCGAGGCCTTCCTGAAGACAGTGCCGAGGCAAAAGATCGTTGATGACGTGGTGGGTGGTTCCGTGGCCAGCGCCAAGCCCCTGAATTCGAACGTTTTCCTGCCCGGGCAGCCTAAATATGCGGACACGGTGAAGAACAACGGCTCGGCGGAATACTCGGACGTCGACATCAAGGGGGCAACGTCGCTCCTGCGCAATGCCACGCCAACCGTCCGGATTCTGTATAACAAAGACAACCCCAACCGGGTGCGGGCATTCTCCCTGATCCGGGACTCGGCCCGGCTGGCAGGTTTCACCGTCGAAGACGCGGGGCTGGGCACTTCGGATTGGGCCAAGGCGCTTGGGAGCGGAAGCTACGACGCCGCCATCCTCGGCTGGATCGGTCCGGGTGTGGGCGTCAGCCGTGTGCCGCAAATATTCAAGACCGGTGCCGGCAGCAACTTCAACGGCTTCTCCGACAATGACGCGGATAAAGCGATGGAACAATTGGCCACCACGACGGACCTTGCAAAGCAAGATGAGTTGATGGCCACTGTCGACAAACGTGTGTGGGACAACGCCTACGGCTTGCCGCTGTACCAGACCACCGGAACTATCGCTTTCAGCAGCCGGGTGGCGGGAATCAAGCCCAGCTCCGGACCGTTGGGCGTCTGGTGGAATGTGTGGGAGTGGCGCCTGAAATAGGCTCCAACGGAGGGCATGCCGCCGCTGTGGAAGCATGCCCGGGCCTCGATTCGCCGCATCTCTTACCAGCGAGTAGCATGTGACGTGCGCAACTTCCAGGTGCTGGCTAGTTACTGACGATTAACTGGTTACGGTTTGGCAACGGTGTACCAGTATTTGGACTTTGTGCGGTTAGGCTACTCGTATATGTAGGCCGTGTCACAGTGTGAACCTGGGACGCGCCTGCAGGGGAGCAAAAGATTTCCCCTGAACATCTCCCACAACTCATAGGAGGCGGAATGCGTTTTACGCGCACTTCCAAAGCACTCGGCATAGTGGCGATCGCAGCCCTTGCCCTGACAGGCTGCGGCGCTGGAGGCGGCAGCAACAACACTGCGAGCCAGTCTGCCGGTGATCCCAACAAGGTCATCACCGCTTACAGCAACGAACCGCAGAATCCCTTGCTGCCGGCCAATACCAACGAAGTTTACGGCGGCCGCGTCGTCGAGCTCCTCTTCGAAGGTCTTCGCAGCTACGACTCCAGCGGTAAGGCTGTCAACGCGCTTGCTGAGTCCATTGACTCCTCGGATGCCCAGAATTGGACCATCAAAGTCAAGCAGGGAGCGAAGTTCACAAACGGTGAGGCCATCACGGCCAAGACGTTCGTAGATTCCTGGAACTTTGCCGCGAACTCCAAGAACCTGCAGAACAACGGATTCTTCTTCGAGTCCATCGCCGGATACGACGAAGTTTCCGCGGTTACCACCTCCAAGTCTGCAGATGGCAAGACCACCACTACGCCGGCGCCCACCGCGGACACGATGTCCGGCCTGAAGGCCACGGATGACTCCACGATCACAGTGAAGCTGGCTCAGCCCGAAGCTGACTGGTCACTGCGACTTGGCTACTCGGCGTTTTACCCGCTGCCTTCGGCCGCACTGAAAGATCCGAAGACTTACGGCGAAAACCCGGTAGGCAACGGCCCGTACAAGTTCGACAAGACCGGGTCCTGGGTCCATGACCAGTCGATCTCCCTGGTGAAGAACGCTGACTACAGCGGTCCCCGCGCTGCCAAGAACGGTGGCGTAACTTTCAAGTTCTACACCGATCCCGGCCCCGCGTACACCGACCTGCAGGCCAATAACCTTGACATCACCGATGTCCTGCCGTCCAACGCACTGAAGACCTACGTCGCGGACTTCCCGGACCACAACTCCACGAAGCCCGTCGCCACCGACTCCACCCTGAACATCCCGGGCTATAACCCGAACTTCCAGGGTGACGCCGGCAAGCTGCGCCGCCAGGCCCTCTCCTACGCCATCAACCGCGAGGAAATCGCCAAGGTGGTCTTCAACGGAACCCGCACCCCGGCAAAAGCCTTTGCCCCGCCGGTCATCGACGGTTTCAAAGACAACATCCCGGGCTACAACCCGAACTTCCAGGGTGAAGCCGGCACGCTGAGGCGCCAGGCTCTGTCCTACGCCATCAACCGCGAGGAAATCGCCAAGGTCGTCTTCAACGGAACCCGTACCCCGGCCAAGGCCTTTGCGCCGCCGGTGATCGACGGATTCAAGGCAGACCTTAAGGGCAGTGAGGTTCTGAAGTTCGACCCAGCCAAGGCAAAGGACCTGTGGGCCCAGGCTGAGAAGATCAAGCCGTACGACGGCTCCAAGCCGCTCCAGATTGCCTCGAACACCGACGGCGGCAACAAGGAATGGATCGACGCCGTAGCGAACGGCTTCAAGAACAACCTCGGCATCCAGGCTGAAATCCAGCCGTTCGCCAAGTTCGCAGAAGTCCTCAACCTGCGCAAGTCCCAGACCCTTCCGGGCCTGACCCGCGCTGGCTGGCAGGGTGACTACCCGTCGCTCTACAACTTCCTCGGACCGGTCTGGGCCACGGGGGCATCCTCCAACTACGAGAAGTACTCGAACCCTGAGTTCGACAAACTGCTCAAGGAGGGCCTTGCCGCCAAGTCCACCACGGAGGCGAACGACAAGTTCAACCAGGCGCAGGAGGTCCTCTTCAAGGACCTTCCCGGACTTCCGCTGTGGGACCAGGCTCGCCCGATTGTGTGGAGCCAGAACGTCCTCAGCGCGGAGACCGGCTGGAACGGTGGCATTCTCTACTACAACATCACGGCCAAGTAGTCCCCAGGATCTAACTTGCCGCCAGGCATATGGGGGTCCGGTTAACAGCCGGGCCCCCATTGTCCTGTACGGCAGGAAGGCACAAATGAAACACAGTTATTCCCAACCGGAAGGTTGGTGATCCAGTGGTCCGCTTTATCCTTCGCCGGCTGCTTCAGGTCATCCCGGTTTTCCTTGGCACCACCCTTTTGGTCTATTACATGGTGTTCGCACTCCCGGGTGACCCCATCGCAGCACTTTTCGGCGACCGCCAGCCACCGCAGGCCGTCATCGATACATTGCGCAGCCAGTACCACCTCGACGAACCCTTCTGGGTGCAGTACGGCATTTTCCTCAAGAACCTCTTCACGTTCAATCTTGGCAACGATTTCACGGGACAGCCCATTGCAGCCACCCTGGCCCGGGTCTTCCCTGTCACGGCAATGCTTGCAGTGGAAGCCCTCATCATCCAGGCCGTCTTCGGCGTGGCGTTTGGTGTCTTTGCCGGCCTTCGCCGCGGCCAGTGGTTTGACTCCACGGTGCTTGTAGCCTCACTGGTTGTCATCGCGGTGCCTACGTTTGTTCTTGGCTTCGTTTTCCAGCTGATCTTCGGCGTCAAGCTGGGATGGGCGAAACCAACTGTCGGCGCCAACGCGGACTGGGGCAACCTGCTGCTCCCGGCGATCGTTCTGGGCCTGGTGTCGTTTGCCTACGTGCTGCGCCTGACCCGCGCCTCCGTCAGTGAAAGCATGAACGCGGACTACGTTCGGACCGCCACCGCCAAGGGGCTGTCACGTCCCCGCGTCGTTATGGCTCACATCCTGCGCAACTCCCTGATTCCTGTGGTGACGTACCTGGGGGCCAACCTGGGCGGCCTCATGGGCGGTGCCATTGTCACCGAAGGCATCTTCAATGTTCCAGGAGTAGGAAACAAGCTGTACCAGGCTGTCCTGCGCAGTGAGGGGCCAACCATCGTTTCCATCGTCAGCGTGCTGGTGCTGGTGTTTGTGGTTGCCAACCTGCTCGTTGATCTCCTGTATGCCTGGCTCGACCCGAGGATCCGTTATGACCAGTAATAGCAGCCACTTTGTGGCACCCATGGAAGAAACCCCTCTCCTGGCCACGGATGCCCTGAAGACCGACCAGGCGCCCCTGAGCCTGTGGGCCGATGCCTGGCGCAAGCTCCGCCGTCGTCCGCTGTTCATCATTTCGGCTCTGCTGATCCTGGCGCTGACGGTCATCGCCCTCTTCCCGGGTCTCCTGTCCACCGTGGCACCCAATGACGGCTGTGAGCTGGCCAATTCCGAAGCCGGGCCCACTGCCGGGCATCCGTTCGGGTTCACCTTCCAGGGCTGCGATGTCTACTCCCGGGTGGTTCACGGGACCCAGGCTTCACTCTCCGTCGGCGTCCTCTCCGTGATCTGCGTGCTGATTGTTGGTGTGACGTTCGGTGCACTCGCCGGCTTCTACGGCGGCTGGCTTGACACCATTCTTGCCCGCCTCGGGGACATCTTTTTCGCTCTGCCACTGGTCCTGGGCGCCCTGGTCATCACGCAGCTGCCATTGTTCCGCGCGAACAAAAGCGTCTGGACGGTGGTGCTGGTTATTGCCCTGCTCGCCTGGCCGCAAATGGCCCGCATCACCCGTGGCGCCGTCATTGAGGTCCGCAATGCCGACTTCGTGACCGCAGCCCGCGCTTTGGGGGTTTCGAAGTTCGGTGTGTTGGTCCGTCACGTCCTGCCGAATGCCCTGGCACCTGTCATCGTGCTCGCCACACTGGAGCTTGGCGTGTTCATCGTTGCCGAGGCCACCCTGTCATTCCTGGGGATCGGTCTGCCCGAAGGTGTGATGTCGTGGGGCCACGATATTGCCGCGGCGCAGTCCTCAATCCGGACCAAGCCCGAAATCATGCTGTATCCGGCTGCGGCCCTGTCCATCACCGTCCTCAGTTTCATCATGCTCGGCGATGCCGTGCGTGATGCCCTAGATCCGAAGAGCCGGCAGCGATGAGAGATAAGAAGTTGACCAATCCTGACATTCACATCGCGGAGGCGGGGGCTCCGGGATCCACGCCCCTGCTCGAAATCCGTGACCTCGCCATCACGTTCAAAACCGGCAGCGGCGAAGTCCAGGCGGTCCGGAACGCGCACCTGACCATCATGCCTGGTGAAACAGTTGCCATCGTGGGGGAGTCCGGTTCCGGAAAGTCCACCACGGCGCTTGCTGCGATCGGGCTCCTGCCCACCAACGGCAGGGTGTCCGGCGGACAGATCCTGCTCGATGGCGAGGATATTTCGCATGCCAGCGAAAAGCGGATGATTGAGCTGCGCGGCAACACCATCGGCATGGTGCCCCAGGACCCGATGTCCAACCTGAACCCGGTCTGGAAGATCGGTTACCAGGTCAAGGAGACGCTCCGGGCAAACGGGCGTCCCAGCGGTCCGGACGATATCGCCAAGGTTCTGGCCGAGGCCGGCCTGCCGGATGCCCACCGCCGCGCCAATCAGTACCCGCACGAGTTCTCCGGCGGAATGCGCCAGCGTGCACTGATTGCCATCGGCCTGTCCTGCCAGCCCCGGCTGTTGATAGCGGACGAGCCGACGTCGGCCCTGGACGTCACCGTGCAGCGGCAGATCCTGGACCACCTGGAAACCATGACCCAGGGTCTGGGCACGTCAGTCCTGCTCATTACCCATGATCTGGGACTGGCAGCCGAGCGCGCTGACAAGGTTGTGGTCATGTACCGTGGCAACGTTGTGGAGGCCGGGCCCTCGCTGGAACTTCTGCGGAATCCACAACACCCGTACACGCAGCGGCTCGTTGCTTCGGCGCCGTCCCTCGCCTCACGGCGGATCCAGGTTGCCAAGGAGCTCGGTGTCGCCACGGAGGAGCTGCTCGTACCGAGCGAAGCCGTAGTTGAGCCGTCCGCGGATGAGCACTTCCTGCAGGTCCAGGACCTCACCAAGGTCTACAAACTGCGTTCGGGCGTCATTGCGTCCACGGACTTCAAAGCCGTGGATGACGTGTCCTTCAGCGTCAAACGCGGAACCACGATGGCGATTGTGGGGGAGTCCGGCTCCGGAAAGTCCACGGTTGCCAAGATGGTCCTGCAGCTCGAAAAGCCCACCGAGGGCAAGATCCTGTTCGACGGCGTCGACACATCCGCGCTGAAGCCGGCGGAACTCTTCAAATTCCGGCGCCGCGTGCAGCCCATCTTCCAGGATCCATATGGTTCGTTGGACCCGATGTACAACATCTACCGGACCATCGAGGAGCCGCTGCGGGTTCACAAGATCGGAGACAAGGCGAGCCGGGAGAAGAAGGTCCGCGAACTGCTGGACCAGGTGGCGCTGCCGCAGTCCAGCATGCAGCGGTACCCGAACGAGCTGTCCGGCGGCCAGCGCCAGCGCGTCGCCATCGCCCGCGCACTGGCACTGGATCCCGAAGTGATCATCTGCGACGAGGCCGTGTCAGCCCTCGACGTGCTGGTCCAGGCCCAGGTGCTGAATCTCCTGGCGGACCTGCAGGCCAACCTCGGTCTGACTTATCTCTTCATTACTCACGACCTCGCGGTGGTCCGGCAGATTGCCGACCACGTGTGCGTGATGGAAAAGGGAAAGCTGGTGGAGACTGGCTCCACCGACGATGTCTTCGAGTCTCCCCAGCAGGAGTACACCAAGGCACTGCTCAACGCCATTCCCGGTGCGAAGCTCATGCTTCCACCCGAAGTGGCCTGACCCGGCCGCGGTAACCCGCGTTGAAAGTGGAGCCGGTGCCCTCGGGGGCGCCGGCTCCACCGGCTTAAACTGTGTTGTTCACTCCGCGGGGGCGGATGCGGACACCGCCACCGGGGCCGTTGCGTCCACCGGCGGGCCTTCGAACCCCAGAATGCGCAGCCTGGATCCGAGCAGGGCGCCCAGCGCCTGCTGGCCCGCAGCATCCATATGGACGGCATCTGCAAGGTTTTTGGTGAGGTTATATTTGGTCAGCCAGTCGCCCACACCCACAAACGGTATGCCGTTCCGGGCCGCCACCGTACCGATCAGCGCGTCCACCTGGGCCCTGCGCCCACCGCCGTAGTTGGCGCCGCGGGCCAGGGTGCCGATCATGGCCATCCTGGCGCCAGGGTAACGGTCCCGGAGCGCACCGATCAGACGGTCGGCGTTGGCCACGATCTGGGCATCGGTTGCACCTTGGGCGGCATCGTTGCCGCCGCCCTGGATCACAATCAGCGCAGGCGTCCCGTACGGCAGCTTCCAGTCCCCCCGCTGCAGCGCGTCAATGAAGTTTCCGGTCTTGCCGTTGGCCGCCACAAATCCCGTTCCGCCCAGCCCGCAGAAGTGGACCTTGTAGCCCACTGCGGCAAGGCCGACCCGAGGCCAGCCGTTAGCGGGTTCAGATTGGGAATCACCAATGAGGAGGGCGGTGTGCCGCATGTCCGGCACTACCACTTCGTCACGGCCGGTGGCCGGATTCCGGTAGACGGAACCGGCTGGCAGCGCCGCCGGATCTCCTGCGCGGGCCAGATACCTGCCAGCCACAGGCGCCTGCGCGTTTGGTGGCGCAGCGGAACCCGCAGTGGGTTGTGGGGACTGGCCGCAGCCGCTCAGGATGGCGCCGAGGGCGAATCCGGATGCGACAAAGCGGGTCAGCGCCGAGGCTTTTTGCATCAGTGATTCTCCGGGCTTGCTGTGACTACCACAGCAATGATGAGGCATCAAGTCACAAAAATCCAGTGAGATTGGTCACTCCCTGCGCCCATGCGCGCAGGATTTCCACGCTGGCCGCACTGAGCCGGTTCAAGATTTTTAGGCCAACAATAGGCTCTGCGTTTAGAATGAGGGAAGGAGCCCTGTGTTATTGGGCTAATCCGTCGTGCGTTCCGGTTGGAAATGTCGCGAAACAACAGCTGACTTCACCACTGAATCGAGCAATCACGCATGTCTGAAACCACCACCAACACCGCGGTAGCCACTGCATCGCGCAGTGACCTGCGCAACGTCGCGATCGTGGCCCACGTTGACCACGGCAAGACCACCCTGGTCGACGCCATGCTCAAGCAGACCAACTCCTTTGCCGAGCACAACCACCTCGAAGACCGCGTCATGGACTCCGGTGACCTGGAGCGCGAAAAGGGCATCACCATCCTGGCCAAGAACACCACCGTGGCCTACAACGGTCCGTCCTCCAAGGGCGAGACCATCACGATCAACGTCATCGACACCCCCGGCCACGCCGACTTCGGCGGCGAGGTTGAGCGCGGGCTGTCCATGGTCGACGGCGTCGTCCTCCTCGTCGATGCTTCTGAAGGCCCGCTGCCGCAGACCCGCTTCGTGCTGCGCAAGGCACTGGCCGCGCACCTGCCGGTCATCCTCCTGGTCAACAAGACCGACCGCCCTGACGCGCGGATCGAAGAAGTCGTCCACGAATCCATGGACCTGCTCCTGGGCCTGGCCTCGGACCTCTCCGACGAAGTTCCGGACCTGGACCTGGATAAGATCCTCAACGTCCCGGTCGTCTACGCCGCCGCCAAGGT
>DASSIA010000044.1:0-15301 GCA_035692345.1 Arthrobacter sp.
TCGATCATGCGGTTGACTGCGTTCACGCCACCGCCGCCGATGCCGACGACCTTGATGACGGCCAAGTAATTCTGCGGAGCTGCCACGTTACGTGTCCCTTGTTCGTGTCCTATTGCGAAAACTGGTGGAGTCGGGCTTGAACCTTTGAACCTTAACCTTCGAGTTGAAGGTTATAGTTATGTCAAGTAACTCATGTCTGGAACGCTATTTCCTATGGTTCAGACATTCAATAACCGGAGCCGCGTGTCGCGGTAATACCGGGTAAATAAGGGCGTTCAACGCGTCACGGGGTGCCGGGGCGCGCTCACATCGTACACACGTACGGGGTTCTTCGGGTCCACGGGAACCTTCAGCAGGGCTGCAAGCACCTTTGCCTTGAGCTCTTTATCCCCTGCATTGCCCCAGATGATGGTCTGGCCGTCCACGAGTTTGAGCTCCACGGCGTCCACAGACTGGGCAGAGGCTTTGGACAGCTTCGCGAGAACGTCGGGCGGGAGGGCACCGAGGACCGCTGCCGTGGCCTGGAAGAGGTCCTTGCCGATGGTTCCGGCGCCTCCGTCGATCACCGGCAGGGCAACCGATGCGGGGTCGGCAGTAACCGCCAGCACCACACCGTCCACGTCCACCAGCTGGTACTGCTCCCCCTGCTTCACCAGGGCCACCGGAACGCGTTCCACCACCTGGACCAGCAACCCTGACGGCGGCCGCGCCTGGGTTGACACGGACTTGATCTGGACGAGGGGCGCCAGCAGGCGGCCCACCTCCTCCTCACTGATCTGGGGCAACGGTTTGCCCTTCAGCGGTTCCAGGGCGGCCTGGACCTGGTCCGTGGTCACGAGCCGGGTCCCGGACACCGTTACGGTGCCAACCGCCAGGGCGGGCGAAAAAATTGCGACGGCCAACAGTGCGCAGACCAGCGCCAGGACCGTGCATAGGGCCACAAGGATGTTCCGTTTGCGGCGCTTTCCCGGCGGCTCCGGGAAAGCCAGCACATTGGCGCCGCTTGCCGGTGTTTTCTCCGCGGGCCGTTTTCGGTCAGCGGACATCGCCTGCTTGCGCCCGGGCGAAGACTTTGTGGCCGGTTCCGGAGCACTTTTGGAGGCCGAGATGACATCCGGTTCTGCTGGCTGAGCAGGCTGCCGCCTACCCGGCGAAGCGTAGGTGGGGCGGCGCGGACTACCCACGGAGGGCCTGTACGATCTGCGGCCCGAAGGCCGTGACATCCCCTGCCCCGACAGTCAGGATGATGTCGCCGGGCCCGGCCACGGCGGCAAGGGCGGCAACCGCCCCGCCCGCGTCCATGAGGCGTCCGCCGGGAGCCAGGTGTTCGGTGATGAGCCGGCTGGTGACGCCGGGGATGGGATCTTCGCGCGCGGGGTAAATGTCCAGGACCAACGCGGTGTCCGCAAGGTTCAGGGCAGCCGCGAACTCCCTGGCAAACTCCCTGGTGCGGGAGAAGAGGTGTGGCTGGAACAGGACGTGGACACGGTGGCCGCCCGCCACGGAACGCGCCGCAGTCAAGGCCGCGCGGACCTCGGTGGGGTGGTGGGCGTAGTCGTCAAACACCCTTACCCCGCGCACCTCGCCTTTCAGTTCGAAGCGCCGGGAGGCGCCCGAGAAGTGCGCCAGGGCACGCGCGGCAGCACCGGCGTCGACCCCCAGCTCCAGCGCGACTGCGACGGCGGCAGCGGCGTTCAGCGCGTTGTGCCGCCCCGGGACCTGCAGGTCGAGGGCAACCCGGCCAGCGGGTGAGGAGACCGCCACGTCCCCCGGGCCGCCGTCGTGCAGCACGAGGTCGGACCGGTCCGACGTGCCGTAAAGAACCACCCGGGTATTGCCACGCAGCAGAGTGCGCTCCGCCAGTGCCAGGGCGCCGGCGTCATCCGCGCAGGCGATCAGGACGCCGTCGGCCGGAAGCAGCGCCGTAAAGCGGTCGAAGGACGCGTAGACGGCTTCGGCGGTGCCGTAGTAGTCCAGGTGGTCGGGCTCGACGTTGGTGACCACGGCGATCTTTGGCCGGTAGTTCAGGAAGGACCCGTCGGATTCGTCCGCCTCGGCCACAAAGACCCCTGACGTTCCGTGGGCGGCGTTGACGCCGAGGGCGGGCACGTTGGCACCGATGGCAAACGAGGGGTCCAGCCCGGCACCCTGGAGCAGGACGGTGATCATGGACGTTGTGGTGGACTTGCCGTGTGTTCCGGCCACGGTCACCACAAGGTCCTCCCCCATGGTTGCTGCCAGTGCCTCCGAGCGGTGCAGCACGGGCAGGCCCGATGCGTGGGCGGCTGCCAGTTCGGGGTTATCGGCGCGGATCGCCGAGCCGGCCACCACAGTCTGGGCATCACCGAGGTTGGGCGCGGCGTAACCCACTGAGATCCTTGCCCCGGCGGCAGCAAGTTCCGCCATCACCGGAAGGTCCTTGGCGTCGGACCCGCTGACGGAGACGCCGCGGGCCACCATGATGCGGGCCACGGCGGACATGCCTACGCCGCCGATGCCGATGAAGTGGACACGGCCCAGGGACTCCTGGCTGCGGATGGTTGCGAGGGTCATGCGGATACCGCTTCCAGGACAAGACCAGCCATGCGCTGATCGGCGTTTCTGATGCCAAGGCGCCGCGAGCTTGCGGCCATGGTTGCCAGCCGGCCGGGGTCCGTCACCAAGGGAATGAGTTCGCGCGAAACCCACTGCGCGGTGAAAGCCTTATCCGCGACCAGGAGGGCGCCCCCGGCTTTCACCAGCCCCGCCGCGTTGAGCGCCTGCTCGCCGTTGCCGATGGGCAGCGGAACGAAGACCGCCGGCACGCCTACGGCGGCCACTTCGCAGACCGTCGCCGCGCCGGACCGTGCCAGCAGCACGTCGGCGGCGGCATACACGCGTTCCATTCCGTCCACGTACTCCACCTGCCGGTAGCCGGGCGCGGCGAGCGGGCCGCCGTCGGGTCCTTGGACCGTCTTGCCGCGCCCGGTGATGTGGAGTGTCTGGATCCCCGCAGCGCCGAGATCGCCGACTGCGGCAGCTACGGTGCGGTTGATGCTTTGGGCCCCTGAGGAACCGCCGGTCACAATCAGCGTGGGCATGGAGGGATCCAGGCCCAGGGCTTCGCGCGCGGCGGCGCGAGACGCGTCCCGGTCGAGGCTGGATATTTCGGTGCGCATGGGCATGCCGACGTGGCGGGCGTGACGCAGGCGCGTGGTGTCGAAGGCGGTGGCCACATGGCGGGTCAGGAACGAGCCCACGCGGTTGGCCAGGCCGGGCCTGGTATTGGCTTCATGGATCACAATGGGAATCCCCCGGCGGCGTGCGGCGAGGTACAGCGGCGTGCAGACGTAGCCGCCGACGCCCACCAGGACGTCGGCCGATGCCTCGTCAAGGATTCGCCCGGACTGCCGCACCGCTCCGGCCAGCCGCCCGGGCAGCCTGAGCAGGTCAATGGACGGTTTCCGCGGAAACGGCACGCGGTCGATGGTGGCCAGTTCCACGCCGGCGGCGGGAACGAGCCGGGTTTCCATGCCGGCGGGCGTGCCCACCGCGAGGAGCCGGGCACCGGGTACCGCGGCCCGCAATGCGGCCGCGATAGCCAGCAGGGGGCTGATATGGCCGGCGGTTCCGCCGCCCGCCAGGACAATGGACAGGTTCTGGGAAGTCATCTGGTGCTACGTACGCTTTCTTGCTGTTGTTTTGCTGCCGGCTGTCTTGTTGCCCGCGCTTTGGCGGCCGGTGGATCCCCCGGCCTTCCCTGCACGGAATTTCAGCAGTCTCTTGGGCCGGAGTGCAGGCGCCATCTGTTCGCGGGCGAGCGACAGAACCACCCCTACGGCGCACAGCGACATCAGCAGTGCCGAACCGCCGTAGGAGATGAACGGCAGCGGCACGCCGATGACGGGCATCAGCCCTGTCACCACGGCCATGTTAACGGTGGCCTGTCCCAGCAGCCACACCATGATGGTGCCGGCCAGCACGCGGTGGAACAGATCTTCCTGCGCCACCACCACGCGGTAGATGGCTGCCCCGAGGATGGCAAAGAGGACGAGAACGACGACGGTGCCCACCAGGCCGAGTTCCTCGCCGATGATGGCGAAAATGAAGTCGTTGTGGGCTTCCGGGATCCAGCTGTACTTCTGCCTGCTTTGGCCCAGGCCAACGCCGAACCATCCCCCGGACGCAAGCCCGTAGAGACCGTTGGTGGCCTGGTAGTTTGCGTCAATGCCGTCGGCACACGACTGGCCTGTCCACCACGAGGTGATGCGGCACATCCGGTTGGAGCTGGTGATGGCCATCACAGCGGTACCGGCTGCGGCCGCGACGGCTGCGAACCCGAACAGGTACAGCGGCACTCCGGCGAAGAAGAGAGCGGCCCCGGTGATCATCATGATGATCATGGCAGTGCCCAGGTCATTGCCCACCAGTACCAGGCCGATCACCGCGCCTGCCAGCGGCACAGCGGGGATCAGCACGTGCTGCCAGCGACGGAGCAGCTTGCCTTTTCTGGCAAGGACCGTGGCCATCCAGAGGGCCAGTGCCAGTTTGGACGCTTCGGACGGCTGGAAGGTGATGCCGCCCAGGTCAATCCAGTTCTTGTTGCCGTTGACTTCGGTGCCGATCAGCTGCACCAGGCCCAGGACCACCAAGGTCCCGCCCAGTACCGGCCAGGCCAGGCGTTTCAGCCACACCACGTTGATGCGCGAGAGGACAAACATAGTGAATATGCCGATTGCGGCGAACATGCCCTGCTTGAGGGCATCACCGTACGGCGACTTTCCGGCGGCGATGGATTCGACGCTGGAAGCCGAGAGCACCATCATGATGCCGATGGCGGTCAGGGCAAGCGTGGAACCGAGGATGAGGTAGTACGTTGAGCCGTTCCTGGACGTGCCTGTACCTTCAAGGATTGACCAGAAGCCCCGGTACCATCCGCGGATCCGCGCGGGCAGCGTGATGGTTGACTTTGCGGGCGAAGCTGGTTTCCCGGCACGCGGCCGTGAGACCGGAGACCGGGTGGGCGTGCTGGCCATTCTTACTCCTCGCCGGTGGTGGCCTGCCCTTCCACCAGCTCGCGGACAGCTTCGATAAAGGCGTCGCCACGGTGAGCATAGGAAGAGAACTGATCCATGGACGCAGCTGCCGGTGCCATCAGCACGGTATCGCCTGAAACGGCCAACTGCGCCGCTGACGCAACGGCCCGGGACATCACGGCGGCACCGGAATCCGGAGAGCTGCCCATGGTGGCTCCGCCCGTTACGGCAGTCTGCACAATTTCAGTGTCGCCCGCCGGCGCCGTGATCACGGGGACATCCGGCGCGTGTCGCTGCAGGGCGTCGGCCAACGGGGAGGTGTCCGTACCGATCAGCACCACGGCCTTGAGCCGGGCCGCGTTGTCCCGGACCAACTGGTCGTAGCTCACCCCCTTGGACAGGCCGCCCGCGATCCAGATGACGTTGTCAAAGGTCGCCAGCGATGCTGCCGCGGCGTGCGGGTTGGTGGCCTTGGAATCATTAACCCAGAGCACGCCGTTCTCCCGGGCCACCGGCTGGATACGGTGGTTGCCCGGCACATAGTCCTGGATGCCCTGGCGCACCGCCTTCGCATCCACCCCGTAGGCCCGGACCAGTGCAGCGGCGGCGAGGGCGTTGGCCACCATATGCCGGGGGGCAAACTGGCCCAGGTCCGACATTGAAGCCAATTCCGCGGCGCTGTCCTTGCGTTCCTCGATGAACGCACGGTCCACGAGGAGGCCTTCCACCACACCCAGCATGCTGATGGCCGGTGTCAGCGTAGTGAACCCGACGGCACGGCAGCCTTCCAGTACGTCGGCATTCTCGACCATGCGTTCGGTCTCGATCTGTTCGGCGTTGTAAATGCACGCCTTCTGCGTACGCTCGTAGACCTTCGCCTTGTCCGCGAGGTAGGAGTTGTAGGACCCGTGCCAGTCAACGTGGTCCTCGGCCACGTTGAGGCAGACGCTGGCCACCGGCGACAGCGATTGCGCCCAATGGAGCTGGAAGCTGGAAAGTTCAACGGCGAACACGTCGTACTCCACCGGGTCCCGGAGGGCATCCAGGATAGGGGTGCCCACATTGCCTACGGCTATGGCTTTCAGGCCGGCGGCCTGCAGCATCGACGCCGCCAGTCCCACCGTGGTGGTTTTTCCGTTGGTACCGGTGATGGTCAGCCAGTCCGCGGTTTTGTGGCCGTCCCGGACCCGCAGGCGCCATGCCAGTTCGACGTCGCCCCAGACAGGAATGTGGGCGCGGGCAGCAGCCGCCAGAAGCGCCTGGTCGGGCCGCCAGCCCGGGGAGGTCACGATGAGTTCGGGGAAGCTGCCATCGATCTTGGGAATCCTGCTCACGGCATCCTCGCCGAGCAGCACGTCCACGGCGCCGACGATCTTCAGGGTGTCGGCGTGCGCCTTGGCTGTCCCGCTGGTGGCGGCATCGACCACCACCACCCGGGCGCCGAGTTCGATGAGGGTATCTGCTGCGGCAAACCCGGAGACCCCGATGCCGGTGACTGCGACGCGCAGCCCCGCCCAGTCGGAGTCCCAGCTGACGAGGTTGTCGAGGCGGGAAGAAACAGTCACAGGAGCACAACCCATTCAGCGTAGAAGACACCCAGGCCCACGGCGACGAAGAGCCCGCCCAGGATCCAGAACCGGACCACCACCGTCACTTCTGCCCAGCCTTTAAGTTCGAAGTGGTGCTGCAGCGGCGCCATCTTGAAGACACGTTTGCCGCCGGTGGCCTTGAAGTAGCCCACCTGGATGATCACGGACAACGTGATCAGGACGAACAGGCCGCCGATGATTCCGAGCAGCAGTTCCGTACGCGACAGGATCGCGAAGCCGGCGACCGCCCCGCCGATCGCCAACGATCCGGTGTCACCCATGAAGATCTTGGCCGGCGAAGTGTTCCACCACAGGAAACCCACCAGGGCTGCGCTCATGATGGCCGCCAGCAGCGCCAGGTCCAGGGGGTCCCGGACCGAGTAGCAGCCGCCGCCTGCCTGCCGCGGTGACCCGCACGCCTGGTTGCTCTGCCAGATTCCCATCAGGGTGTAGGCGCCGAACACCATCACCGAGGCGCCGGCGGCCAGTCCGTCGAGGCCGTCCGTCAGGTTCACGCCGTTGGTCGCGGCGGTGACAATCAGGTTTGACCAGAGAACAAACAGGATCGCGCCGAGGACCGTGCCGGCGAACGCCATGTCCAGCCACGGAACGTCGCGCACCAGGGATATTTTCGTGGACGCCGGCGTGACGCCGTCCGCATTGGGAAAGTTCAGGGCCAGGATGGCGAAGGCTATGCCAACAGCGGCCTGGAGGATGAGCTTGGCTTTTGCGTCCAGACCCAGGCTCCGCTGGCGGGAGATCTTGATGAAATCGTCCAGGAATCCCACCAGACCCATGCCCACCATCAGGAAGAGCAGGATCAGGGCCGAGGCGGATGGGCCTGCCGAGTCCGGGTTCATCATCCACATGACCAGGTGGGTCAGGCCGTAGCTGAGCAGGACCGCACCCACCAACACGGTGCCGCCCATGGTGGGCGTGCCGCGTTTGGTGTGGTGGGAAGTGGGACCGTCATCGCGGATGAACTGCCCATAGCTCTTGCGGACCAGCAGGCGGATAAACAGGGGCGTTCCCGCCAGGGCGAACAGCAGCGCAAGTCCTGCGCCGATCAGTAGTGCAATCACAGCAGCTCACTCCCTTCATCGGCGGGTTCCGTGGTTTGTGGGGGTAATGCTATCCGATCGCCCAGGTGCCGCAGTCCTACGCTGTTGGACGATTTGAAAAGCACCAGATCGCCGGGTTCAAGTTCGGCCTCCAGGAGTGCGTAGGCGTCGTCGGCGGTTTCGGCAAAGACGCATTCGTCGCCCCAGGACCCTTCCTGGACGGCGGAAACGTAGAGTGCCCGGGCTTCGCGGCCTACAACCACCAGGCGTGAGATGTTCAGGCGCACCACCTGTGTTCCGACGGCGGTGTGTTCACGGATCGAATCCGGTCCCAGTTCCAGCATGGCTCCCAGCACGGCCCAGGTCCGGCGTCCACGGCCAAGGTCGGCCAGCGTACGCAGGGCGGCGCGCATGGACTCGGGATTGGCGTTGTAGGCGTCGTTGATGATGGTGACGCCGTCGGCCCGTTCGGTGCGTTCCATCCGCCACCGGCTTGCCGCTGACTGTGTGTTCAGTGATGCGGCGATGTCCGCGCCCGGCACGCCGGCCGCCCAGGCAGCAGCAGCTGCGGCCAGGAGGTTGCCGATGTGGTGGGCACCGATAAGCCCGCTGCTGACGTGCAGGCCGGTTTCGCCGTCGGGCAGGAGGAGCTCGAATTCAGGGTTGCCCTGCGCGTTGGTGTCCGGATTCACTGCGCGAACGGTGGCCTCCGGGCGTTCCTCGGCGGAGAAACCCAGCACGGCGGCGCCGGTTCGGCTGCGCATGGCAGCCACGCGATCGTCGTCGAGATTGACGACGGCGGTTCCGTTGGCGGCGAGGGCCTCCAGGAGTTCTCCCTTGGCCTGGGCGATATTCTCCACTCCGCCGAATTCCCCGGCGTGGGCGGTGCCGACGCCGAGGACGACGCCGATGTCCGGCTTCACCATCCCGGCCAGGTACCGGATGTGTCCGATGCCCGTGGCACCCATCTCGATCACCAGGTACCGCGTCTGCGTGTCTGCCCGGAAGACCGTGAGCGGCACGCCCACTTCGCCGTTGTAGGACCCTTGCGGGGCAACAGTGGCGCCCTGCTGTGTGAGGATTCCGGCCAGGAGATCCTTGGTGGTGGTCTTCCCCGCCGAACCGGTTATACCGATGACGGTAAGTGCGTCACCGGCAGCGGCCCGGGCCAGGCGGATCCGGCGGACTGCCTCTGCCGCCAGCGCGCCCATGGCCAGCACGGCGTCCTCCACCAGGACGGCAGGATAGTTGGTGCCGTCAGGTCCCGCCACGGGACGCTCCGCGAGCACCAGCACCGCGCCGCGGCTGAAGGCGGCCGCGACAAAGTCGTGGCCGTCGGCGTGTTCACCCGGCTTCGCGATGTAGAGCGCCCCGGAAGTGGCCTCACGCGAATCAGTGACCACCGACAGGGGTGTGATCCCCGGATCGGCGTCCAGGCGGCCGTGTGTGATTTCGGCGATCTCCGCCGCAGTTAGTGCAATCATCTCGGTCTAGGACTCTATCCGGTCGTCTCGGAGAACGGTGAATCCCCTGGCTGTCAAGGCGCTCCGGAGTTCCACCCGGTCGTCCAGTGCGATGTTGACGCCCTTGATTTCCTGCCAGACCTCATGGCCGCGGCCCGCCACCAGGATGGTGTCACGGGGACCGGCCAGTTCAACGGCCCTCGCGATGGCGGTGCCACGGGGGAATACTTCCTCGATGGCGCACTGCAGCGATTCCTGTTCCTGCGCCGCCCGGGCCCCCGCCAGCACGTGTGTCCGGATGGTTGCGGCGTCCTCGTCGTGGGGGTCGTCGTCCGTAACGATCACAACGTCTGCCAGCCTGGCTGCGATGGCTCCCATGGCCGGCCGTTTGCCTTGGTCCCGTTGTCCGGTGGCACCGAAAACAATGATCACCCGGGAACCCGGCACCGGTGACCTGACGGCTTCCAGGGCTCGTGCCAGGGCATCTGGGTTGTGCGCGAAGTCCACTACAGCCGCCGGTTCCTCGGAGACTAGCTGCATGCGGCCCGGCACCGCCACGGTGAAGGGGTCCTGGTGGTCCAGGGCGGCCTGCACGGTGGCGGCGTCCGCTCCGCCGGCCACCACCATGACAGTGGCCAGCGCCGCGTTGGCGACGTTGAAGGTGCCCGGCAGGCCGGTGTGGACGTTGAGGCGGACGCCGTCCGGGCCCTGCAGGGTGAAGTCGGTACCCAGCCCGCGCGCGGCCATGGCGGTGACGGTCCAGTCCGCGGGGAAACCGCCGGTTGTCACTGAGAGGGTGGTGACCGGGATCCCGGCTGCTGCGGCAAGCCTGCGGCCCCAGTCGTCGTCGACCGTCACCACTGCCCTCCGGGCACGGCCTGGCGTGAACAGCTCAGCCTTGGTGGCGAAGTAGTCCTCCATGGTCCCGTGCAGGTCCAGGTGGTCCTGCGTCAGGTTGGTGAACCCGGCGACGTCGAACACCACACCGTCAACGCGCTGGAAGGCCACCGCGTGGGAGGAGACTTCCATGGATGCAGCGTCCAGCCCCCGCTCCCGCATGAGTGCCAGCAGGCCGTGAACATCGGTTGATTCGGGCGTCGTCAGGAGGCTGGGAATCGGCGGCCCTCCGGCCAGGATTTCGATGGTCCCGATCAGGCCGGTGTTTTGTCCAAGCGCCCGGAGCAGGGCGTTGACGAAGTAGGTGGTGGTGGTCTTGCCGTTGGTGCCGGTCACGCCGAACAGGCGGGGCGCCTGACCGGCGGCGGGCTGGCTTCGGTAGATCAAGGCTGACAGCGGCCCCACCACATTGCGCGGACTGGCGACCACAACCACCGGGACCGAGGCTTCTGCGGTTTCCGCAGACAAGGCGAGCAGCCGCGCTCCGGCCTGGTCAGTGAGCACCGCCACCGCTCCCCTGTCCACCGCCTGGGACACAAAGTCCGCGCCGTGGCGTGCGGCGCCCGGCAGGGCCACATACAGGTCTCCGCGCTCAACGGTGCGCGAGTTCAGCGAAATGCCGGTGACGGTGACGTCAGCGGATGCTCCCGCGACGGGCACACCAATGGCCTCGCCGATGCTGTCCAGGCGGACTGCGGCAACTGCGCTGGGCCTGAACCGGGACGCCGCGGGTTCCCCTGCCGGCCCCGTAGCGCTGGCTGGTGCGTTCTGCTCTGACAAGGAAATCTCCGATGGTGCTAGTGGATCATGCCCGCGGGAGACTGCTTCCCGCGGGGACGGTGTGGAACGGCTGCGGTGTTGCCTCTGGTGCTTCCGGCAATCGTGCTATTTCGCGTACTGCGGCAGCCTGGCCGGTTGGCCCGTGGACGGCTGGACGTTGAAGGTACGCAATACCTGGCTCATGACTGAGCGGAACACCGGCCCGTTGGTAATGCCATAGATACTGCCCTTCGGGCGTTGCAGTATCACCTCAACAATAAACCGCGGGTCGTCCATCGGTGCCATGCCCACAATGGATGCGGTATAGCCGCAGAACCCTGGCTTGCCGTCGTCGCACGGCGATTCAGAGGTTCCGGTCTTGGCACCCACCCTGTAGCCGTCAATGGCTGCGTCCTTGATTTCGCCCTCCGTCACAGCGCTTTCCAGGATGTCCTGGACTTGCTGGGCCGTGTTGTCAGAGACCACCTGGCGGGAAGGCTTGGGCGCCACCTTCTCCTCTTTTCCGTCCGCTGAAACGTAGGAGTCGATAAGGCGCGGCTGCAGCATCACGCCGTTGTTGGCAATCGACTGGTAGGCCCTGACCGTCTGCAACGTGGACTGGGACACGCCCTGGCCGAAGAGGACCGTGTACTGCTGCCGGCTGTCCCATTGTTCGGCCGGAGTCAGGATGCCTGACGCTTCGGCGGGAAGCCCAATGTCCGGGGCTTCACCAATGCCGAATTTCTTCAGCCAGTCGTGACGCTGTTCCTTGGAAAGCCGCTGGCCCACCATCACGGTCCCGGTGTTCATGGAGTAGCCGATGATGCCGGCCAGGGTGCGTTCCTCGGTGCCGTGGGTAAAGGCGTCCGTGAAGGTCTGGTTGTCAACTGTGTACGACGGCGGGACGGTAAACCGGTCGAGCGGGCTGGACGTACCCTCGTCGATCGCCGAAGCGGCTGTGATCATCTTTTCCACGGAGCCCGGTTCGTAGGCTGCGGTCACGGAGCGGACGCCGCGGTCCTTGGCGGCCACCCTGCCGGGATCATTGGGATCCGGAGCATTGGTATCGGCCATGGCAACCAGGTTGCCGGTCTTGGTGTCCATCACGATGATGGATCCCCACTCCGCACCCAGCTTGTCCGTCTGGCTCTGGATGGCCTGCTGGGCGAAATACTGGATGTCGGAATTGAGGGTGAGCTTGACGTCCTTGCCGTTTTCGGGCGGCGTCAGCTCATCCACGCCCACGGGAATCCTGAGGCCGTCGGCCCCGATCTCGAAGACGCGTTTGCCATCTTTTCCGCTCAGGAGGTCATTCTGGGTCTGTTCAATACCTGCCTGGCCCGTGGTGCCGTCCTGCAGGAAACCGATGATCCCGCCGGCCACGGATCCGTTCGGGTAGACGCGTTTGCTGACACCCTCGGTGACGATGCCGGGGATCTGGAGGTTGGAAACCCTATCCTCGACGTCGGGTTTCAGGTCCTTGGCCACGATGTAATAGCGCTGTTGGCCGGTGACGGCTGTGCGGACCGCGTCCAGGTCCATGCCCAGGGCGGAGGCGAGCTCGCTAATTCCCTGGTCCCGTGAGATGTCCACGAGTTTGTCCTTGCCATCGACCTTGGCGAGGCGTTTGAAGGTGTCCGTTTTGGTGTTGACGGTTTGGTCCACCACCACGTTGTAGCGGATCACACTGTTCGCCAGGACTGTCCCATTGGCGTCCAGGATGCTGCCACGTTCGGCGGGCAGGGAAGTCTCGCGCATGCGGTAATCGAGCGCGGCAGCGGCCATCCCGCCGACGTCGAGTCCTTGGACGAGGAAGAGCTTGCCGCCCACCACCACCAGCAACGTCAGCATGATCCCCAAGCCAAGGCGCAACCGTTTGGTGGAGTTAGGCACCTTATTGCTTTTTGCGTTGCCGGTCCTCTGCGCCACCGTGAATTCCTTGCTGCTCGCGTTGTTGCCTGCTTCAGGTGCCTGGCCGGCAGCCTTTGCGCGCCCGTCAGTTACTTCCCGGTACCTTCTGCTCGGGCACCGGGACCGAGCCACCGTGGAGGTCCACAGCAGGCACCGGCGCCGCGGCCGGGACCGGGGCCGGCACAGGTGCCGGAGTTGTTGGCTGGCCGCTGGCCGGCTTGGGGTCCGCCGCCGGGTACGCAGCCTTTGCCGGCGGAACCACGGTCGGCATTCCCGCCACGGCTGGAGCAGGGATAACCGATCCGGCCGCGCCACCCTTCACAGCCGGCATCGCCTTGCCGGTGACGGCAAGGGTGGAAAGGTCGATCTGGCCTTTGACCGTGGAAGGTACCATTCCCAATTCTGCCGCCTTGGCTGCCAGATTCTGGGGAGCCTCGAAGTTTTGGACCTGCTGTGTCAGGTCCTGGTTCTGCTTGGTCAGGGTGCTTTGCTTGCTCCTCAGTTCCACGAGCTGGTACTGGGAGGTGGAGACCGAGATGTTCAGGACCAGGACGGCTACGAGCGCAACGGCGAGAAGGGCAAAGCACATCACCACAAACGGGGCGCGACGCTTCCTGGGCGCGGAGCGCACCACGGACAGGGGCGTGCGTTCCTTGCGGCCGGCGCCGGAGGGAAGGGTCCTGATTGCCGGGGCGGTGCTGCCGGAGACAACCGGGAAGTTCTTGACGGCGGCGGTGCTCATGCTTCTCTCCTGGCTCTGATGCGTTCCACCGCGCGCAGCCTTGCGGAAGCTGCACGCGGGTTTTCTGCGATCTCGACGGCGGTGGGGACCTCGGTGCCCTTGGTCAGGGTCTTCAGGAAAGCCTTGTGTTCCTCAAGCTCCACCGGGAATCCGAGCGGCGCGGACGATTTTGAGCCAGCCTGGAACACTGATTTGACGATTTTGTCTTCCAGGGAGTGGTACGACATCACCACGATGCGACCGCCCAGGGCCGTTGCTGCCACGGCGGCGGGAACAGCGCGTTCGAGCACCTCGAGTTCCTCGTTCACTTCGATGCGCAAAGCCTGGAAAGTGCGCTTGGCGGGGTGGCCGCCCGACTTCGCGGCCGCCGCCGGAACCACCGAGCGGATCTGTTCCACGAGTTCGCCCGTGGTGGTGAAGGGCTTGACAGCCCTGGCCGTGACAATCCGGTTCGCGATCCGGCCGGCGAACTTCTCCTCGCCCCACTTCCGGATAATCCTGACGAGGTCTTCTTCGCTGTAGTTGTTGACCACATCTGCCGCAGTCTGCCCACGGCTGGTGTCCATCCGCATGTCCAGCGGGGCGTCAAAAGAGTAGGCGAAGCCACGCTCACGTTCATCAAGCTGCAGCGATGAAACGCCCAGGTCCATGAGGATTCCGTGGACCTCGGCCACGCCCAGGTCTTCGAGGACCTCGGCAATTTCGTCGTAGACGGCGTGGACCAGGTCAATCCGGGAAGCGAAGCGCTCCAGCCGTTCCCCGGCCAGGGCCAAGGCTTCCTCGTCACGGTCGATCCCGATCAGATGCAGATCCGGAAAGCGCTCCAGCATGGCTTCGGAGTGGCCGCCCATGCCGAGCGTCGCATCAATGACGATGGGGGTTTCGCCCCGGAGGCGGGCGGCTTCAAAAGCGGGGGCCAACAAATTAATGCACCGGTCCTTCAGGACCGGCACATGGCGTTCGGACGTTGGCTTCGGGTCATCATTCATGCCTTCGTCCTTTCCTGCCGTGGGTGTTGGTTTGTTGCTTCTTAAGCCAGATCCCCATCCGCGCCTATCGTCCTGCCCGCCTGGCTCCGGGGAAGTGAGCCAGGTTGGCTGCCCGATGGGCGGCTGGAGATCTCGTTCAAGAAGCGGTCTTCGGGGCCGTTCAGGTGATCACAGAATCCCCGGAATGGCGTCGTCGGTTTCAGAGAAGGCGGTTTCCTTCTCTGCCAGGTACTCGTTCCAGGCTTGGGCGTCCCAGATCTCGGCGCGGGTTCCTGCTCCAATCACGGCCAGTTCCCTGCCGAGGCCCGCGTACTCCCGGAGCGCGGCCGGAATGGTGACACGCCCCTGCTTGTCAGGTACCTCGTCCGAGGCTCCAGAGAGAAAGACACGGATGTAGTCCCGGGCTTGCTTGGAGGAGATGGGCGCCTCCCGCATTTGCTCGTGGACCCGTGCAAATTCCTGCTCACTGAAGACGTAGATGCAACGTTCCTGGCCCCTGGTGAGAACAAGCCCGCCGGCAAGCTCCTCACGGAACTTTGCGGGGAGGATAATCCGGCCCTTTTCGTCCAGACGTGGCGAGTGTGTGCCCAGAAACACTGGCCCACCGCCTGTCTGCCGTCAGGAACTGCACATCCCCTGTGTTGCAACTACCCTCTTATGTCCTCCACATTACTCCACTTTCCACCACAGTCAACGCAAAAGAGGGCAATGTTCCCCCCTTTTGGCCGGTTCCACCCCCAAAGGGCACGGAACCGGGAGGTGGTTGAAGGTGGAGGGCCGCTACAGCGGCTCGCTCCCGCCGTCGGTCGGTGTCTGGCGGGAGCAGCGCAGCGTATCCGGCGAGGACCCGGCGGTTAAATGCAGAAGACCCGCCA
>DASSIA010000045.1:0-3829 GCA_035692345.1 Arthrobacter sp.
TGTTGAAGGGGGCCTTGCTGCTGTTGAACATCAGGAACATCAGGCCGAAGGACTGTACGGATTCGACCTTGACCTTGGACTTCAGGCCGTCCATGTCCAGGTACGGGACATCTTCGATGGCCTGGACACGGCCGGACTGGACGGCGGTGACCCGGGCAGCGGCGTCGGAGAGCAGGAGCCAGGTCATGCCCTTGGCCAGTGCCGGCTTGGGGCCGTTGTAGTCGGCGAACCTTTCGAAGACGATCTTGTCGTCCTTGGCCGCGGAGATGAGCTTGTATGGGCCGGAGCCGACGGGCTTGGCGTCGAAGGCCTTGAGGTCCGTGGCCAAGGCCTTGGGGACGACCTTGACCACGGAGATGCGGGGGCCGAAGCCGGGGAACGCGTACTTGAGGGCGAACTCGACCGTCTTGGCGTCCACGGCTTTGACGCTCTGGATGAACGGGATGAACTGCGAGAACAGCGACTTGTTCGCCGGGTCCATGACGCGCGTGAAGGAGAAGACGACGTCATCAGTGGTGACGGGGGTGCCATCGTGGAACTTGGCGCCGTCGCGGATGGTCACCTGGTACGTGGTGTCGTTGACCTTCTTGGGGTCCGATGCCGCCAGCGCGTTGTACGGTTCGCGGGTGGCCGGGTGCAGTTCGATGAGGCCTTCGAAGATGTGCAGGTTGGCTGCCATCGGGGTGGCGCCTGAGGAGCTCAGCGGGTCGAAGCCGGTGGAGAGGGCGTAGGAGATGCCCGCTTCGATGGTGAGGTCCTTGTTGACTGCTGCAGCACTTGCTGAGCTGCCGGTGGTGGTAGCTGCCGGGCTGCCGCAGGCGGCGACCGAGGCGGTGAATGCTGCAGCGGCGCCCATGGCACCGGTCAGCTTGAGGAAGTTCCGGCGGCTGGCGTCATTGACCAGCGGCAGGTTCTTGGTGATGTTGTTCATTGAGGGCCTCGCCATTCCAGAAGGTTTATCGGATGTAGGACGTCCGAGCTCGTATCTCGACTGTAAGGGGAATCACAGGTTCACGTCAAGCGCCAGTTTTGTAACGCTCTCTCACGTTTGGCGCGTTTTCCCCGGACGCTCTCTCACTGGGGCCCGTTGATGCCGCCTGTACGGGTGTCAAACCTGAAAGCACGACGGCGGCGGCGGGCGGCTGTGCCGCTCCGTTCGGCTGTTGCTTCAGCCGTCACTTCGTAGGCGACTTCGTAGGTCACCTCGGCGTAGCCGCGCTCCACATCAGCCTCGGTAACCGTGTAGCCGGGCGTGAAATACAGGACTTCCTCTCCGGGGCCAAGGTCCGCGACGGGGAAGGCATCCGAGCCGGGGCCGGACAGCCGGACACCCGTCGCCGGAAATGGACTGTCATTGCGCATCCTGCCGGTGAAGGCGAGGATATCCCCGGCCTTGTAGCCGGGAATGATCGGGCCGTAGTTCAGGTCCTGGGCCTCCCGCGTCCCGATGACCTGCGCCGCGTCCGCCGAGTAACCCTGGCCGATTTCCTTCCAGGTGTGCACGCCCCAGCCCTCACCGCCGGACTGCATGACGTGGAACTCGCCGGCGTTCTGCCAGACCGCCGGCCGGCCGGGGGTGATGGAGCGCAGTTCCATGTCGAACACAAGACCCGCGCTGTCATCCGGAACCAGCGCCTCGGTGCCGGGCCGGGAACTCCCGACGACGGCAGCGGGGCCGTCCGTGAGCTGTGCCGTGAGTTGCTCCGCAGGTACGGAGATAAACACGACCTCCCGGTAGCCCTGGCGCTCATACAGCACGCCGATGTTGCCGTCCGGGAGCCGGGCGGCCGTGGAGTAGGCCGAGCTGCCCGGGCAGAGGACCAGCTTCGCCGGCCAGCTGAGCCCGTTGTCCGTGGACAGGCTGAGCACGGTGTTGCGCCGCAATGCGGTGTCGTGGTTGTTGGTGGCCAGAAGCCACGAGTCGGTGGCGTCGTTGACGAGCGAGGTCAGGGACGGCAGGCCGTCGAAGCGCACCAGTGAGCCGTTGTCGCCCGGGTCCGGGAGGTCCTCGACGGGGCGCAGGGCACTCCAGGTGGCCCCGCCGTCGTCGGACATTGCGGCAAGGCGGCGCGGCGTGCCGCGGCTGTGCAGCAGGAGCCGGCCGTCCTGGAGGGCGGCAACCTTGTTTTCGTTGGGGGCGTGGCCGTGCGTCCGGGCGCCGATGAGCTCCCCGAGGGTCCAGGTTTCGCCGTGGTCGTCGCTGTACGCGGACGCGGCCATGATCTCGCCGCCGGCCAGGACCACAAACTGCTGGACCAGCCGGCCGCGGTACGTCCCGGCGTGGATCTGGATGCCTTGCCCGGCCGCGGCGAAGATTCCGGTGATGTCCGGTTCGCCGGGCCGAACCGGCGGCCGGAGCTTGAGCTGGGCGGTGATCCGGCGGTGCTGCCAGGTCAGGCCGTCGTCGTCCGAGAAACTGAGGTCGCAGTGCTGGACGTCGTTATCGGGCTCCAGCCCGGCCACTGCCTCGAAGAACCCGGCGTGCGTACCGGCGGCGTGGAACATAAAGATCCGGCCGGTCTCCACATCCACCAGGAGGCTTGGATCGCCATAGCCGTTGAGGCTTCCGCCTGTCCTTACTACCTGTTGCGCGCCCCAGGTCCGGCCGTTGTCCGTGCTGCGGCGGAGCAGGAGGTCGATCGGGTTCGGCAGGTCGTCCAGGTTGGGGCGGCCGTCGTAGGCGGCCAGCAGGGTGCCCTGCCGTGAGACGGCGAGGGCCGGGATCCTGTATTGCCGGTAGCCGCCGGTGCCCCGGACCGCGAGCACGTGTTCGACGTCGGGCGTGGCAGCCTTCATCGGCTGGAAGACGTGGGATGTCATATCTCCATGGTAGGGGATGCGTCATGCGCCTGTGTAGGCGGGCCTATGTCTGGCAGAGTATGACCATGCTCACTGTTATTGGCGAGGGCCTTGTTGACGTTGTCCAGCGCGCCTCCGGAATCGAAGCCCACGTGGGCGGCAGCCCGCTGAACGTCGCCGTGGGCCTGGCCCGCCTTGACCATCCCGTGCAGTTCATCGGCCGCTACGGCCGTGACGCCTACGGGGATTCGGTGGCGGCGCACCTGCGTGCCAGCTCCGTCATGCTGCCATTGGGCCCCGATGAGCTGCCTACCAGCGTGGCCACCGCCGTAATTGACGACGACGGCGCCGCCACCTACACGTTCGACCTCGCCTGGGAGCTTCCCGGCCTGGCGGACCGACTCGCCTTTATGCTGCAGGGAACCACGCTGCTGCACACCGGCTCCATCGCCACGATGCTGGAGCCCGGCGCTGACGCGGTGCTCGCCGCCGTCGAGCATGCCCACCCGTCCGCCACCATCAGTTTCGACCCGAACTGCCGGCCCAGCATCATCACCGATGTGGACTACGCGCGAAGGCAGGCGGAGAAATTTGTCGTCCTCGCGGACGTTGTCAAGGCCTCGGACGAGGATCTGGAGTGGCTGTATCCGGGCGTCGATGTGCTGGAATCAGCGCGCCGCTGGTTGTCCCTGGGCGGCTCGGAAGGGCCGGCGATGGTGGTGGTTACGCGGGGCGCGGCTGGCCCGTGGGGGATAACGGCTGCGGGTGAGGCTGCGATCGATGCGCCTCGCGTCGAAGTGGCCGACACCGTCGGTGCCGGTGACTCCTTTATGGCCGCGCTGCTTTCGGGGATCGTGGACCGCGGCCTGGACGGCGCGCAGAATCGCGAGGACCTGCGCGAGCTTCCGGCCGAAGGCCTCGCCGAACTCCTGGCCCACGCAGCCCGCGCGGCGGCCATCACCGTCTCCCGGCCTGGCGCCAACCCGCCGACGCGCGCGGAACTGAACGAGGTTCCGGCGGAGTAAGGCCG
>DASSIA010000046.1:0-2120 GCA_035692345.1 Arthrobacter sp.
ACGGGAGGCGGGCTGCCGGTGTCAGGCATTTTCATGCCTCCTGCCGCGAAGGTTTACGGTCAGGCGGCGCCGGGCAGCGGGCCGAACTTTGCCCGGTCCGCCAGCCGTGGATCGTCGCGGTCCGGGACCACCAGGACCGGGCTCTTGGCGTGGTGCAGTACGCCGTCGGACGTGGAGCCCAGGAGCATGCCGGTGAAACCGCCGTGGCCGCGGGTGCCCACCACCACCAGCTCCACATGCCGGCTGGCCTCCACCAGGACATCCACGGCCGAACCGTCCAGCAGTTCCGACTCGACGGAGAGGTTCGGGTAGTGGCTCTTCAGCCATGCCATTCCGGCGTAAAGCTGGGTCCGGATGTCGTCAAAGAGTGCTTTGCGGTCCACGGGGGCCGGAACCCAGGCCAAGGAGCCGCTGAACTGCGGCACGGCACAGATCACGCGCAAGGTGGCACCGATCCGTTCAGCCTGGTCAGCAGCTTCCAGCACGGCGATCCGGGCTTGGTCGGACCCGTCCACGCCCACCACAACGACGTTCTCAACCTGCTGATGCCCTGGCTTGGCCTGCTCGGCCCTGATGCGCTTGTCCTCGGTGGTTTCCCCCAACCGGTCCGAACAGACCAGCGGGACAGTGACTGTGGGGCATTTGGCGTGGGCCGGCAAGGCGCTGCTCACCGAGCCCAGCAGGCGTCCGACAAATCCGCCGCGCCCGCGGGTGCCAAACACCAGCAGTTCAGCAGTTTCGGACATTTCCAGGAGCACGCCCGAGGCGTCCCCGTTCTCCACGGAGCCGTCAACCTCGATGTTGTAGCCGGAGACTTTTTCCAGCGCCTGTTTGACGATCGCTTCCGCACCCTCGCGAATGACCGAATCATCCACGGTGGCGTACCCGCCGTCCAAGCCGGAGGCCGCAAAGATCGGCACTGAATACGCGGTGACAATATGTAATGGCAGACGGCGGCGCTCGGCTTCCCGTGCAGCCCACACCAGGGCGCACTGTCCGTGATCGGAACCGTCCACCCCCACAACAATCCCCACCGGAGCAGCCGAATTGCCGGCCCTGTCCTGTTCCGGATCCGGATGCATCTCATGTGCGCCCATGGGGCCGCCTCCTCGCGATACTGCCTTATGTTGCGGCTATTCTGCCAGAAGCCGGGCGCTCCGCCCGCAGTAGCCGGGATGTCGGCTCTGGCGGGTTGGCGAACCCTGCTTCCGATTCCCACTATTCTCGGTCCGCAGACACTTAGCAAGCAGGGGCGGGCCGCTGACCGGCCACTTATCCACAGCCCACTGTTAACGGAGCGCGAAGCAAATTCATCGCGGAGACGAATGTTTGCGTTTGGGCTATCCACGGCCGTGAATGTTCTGTAGTCTTCGAGGCACTGCCGGTCCGACGACGCCCTCCCCAGGAAGCGTCCGGACCGGTGCTGCGGCCGGACTTTGGGGGTAACGGAACGCATGCCTGGCGACGCCGCCTGCATCCGAAAGCCTTTGAAGGAGGAAAACTGTAGTGTCAAGCATGCCTGTGAATGGCGGGACCGAACGGACCACCACAGTGATCATCGGCACGGGGCTTTCCGGCCTGGCCGTTGGCGCAGAACTGCGCCGGCGCGGCGTGGACGCCATCGTGGTGGACGGGCTCGACATCCTCGGCGCCGGACAACCGGCCAATACTGCTTCACTGCAGCGCTGCGACGCAGCGGACTCCGACTCCCTCCGGGAGCGCAACGAGATCCTCCGCCATCTGCGCAACTACGCCGCCAGCCACCACATGGATGTCCGCAACACCACGCGGGCCGTTCAGCTGACCATGGTGGGCGGCGCACGGGACGGTTCAGCCGCCGCGCACGGCCAATGGGAAGTCCACACCCCGACCGGAATCCTGCTCGCCGACAACATTGTGCTGACCCGCTGCGCGCACAGCCAGCTGCGGCGCATGCTCAGCGATTTCGGCATCACGGTTGGCCGCAACCTCGTCGCAGCAATGCGGACCATCGGCATCTACCTCGTCGGCGTCGGTGAGCTCATCACGCCCTCCCCCAAAGAAGTGCTGCGTCAGGCCAAGACTGTAGGGCTGGCCATCTCTGCCAAAATCAACCCGGAAACCGTCGCCGCCGTTTAGGG
>DASSIA010000047.1:0-4687 GCA_035692345.1 Arthrobacter sp.
GTCGAACGCCCCGGACAGAATGGCGTCAGCCATGGTCCGCATTTCCTCGGCGCCGGGCGGTTCGGCGGCACCGGCCACCACGTGGGAGACCTGCGCGGTGTCCTTGCCCGCCCGGAAATAGACCGAGATCCGTTCCGGGTCGCGGACGGTGGCGGCGCGCAGGGCGTACAGCCGCCAGAGGGCGCCCGGAAGTGAGCGGGCCGGGCTCTCGGCCCACATCTCGGCGATGGCCTCCAGGCCCTGCTCGTCCGTCAGCTTGACCAGCCGTTCGGTGATGACGGGATCGTCGCTGTCTCTGCCATGACGCACCAGCGCCTGGGCGGCGAGGTGCGCGGCCTCGGACACGCGGGCAGGATCCGGACCGCCTGCGAACGGTTCAAAGTCGATGGGGGCGAACGGCTTGGGTTTGTGATGCCGGTTGGCTCCGCCGTAGTGACTGGGTCCTGGTTGTTCGCTCATGCCACCACGCTACTCCTGTGCCGCGCGGGAAATCGAGGGGCTCTCCTGCACGGGGTGCAGGCAACCGGTGCCGGGTGATGCCGCGGTGGAATTGGAACGCACGACGGCGGCGCACGCCTGCATGCCAAAGCTCACCCGTACGTGGGGTAGAGTATTTATCGTCCAGAAATGGACTGGGCTGATCGGTCGCTTGACCGTCAGTTGGGGCCTTTAGCTCAGTTGGTAGAGCATCGGACTTTTAATCCGTGGGTCGTGGGTTCGATCCCCACAGGGCCCACCCGCATGGCAGGCCAGAGGCATATTGCCCCTGGCCTGCTTCTGTTTTAAGGCACCAACCCAGTCAATTCGCTTGACGTGTGTGGCGTCCGCCACGGATGAGTTCCCAGCAGTTGAGCGTCAGTGCTCGAAATGGGTGCGGGGTGTACCGCCGGGGAGGCTCGCCAGGATTCCCTCCGCCACCGTGCGGAGCTTGATATTCCGGTGGCTGGAAGCAGTGGCGATGATGGCTATCGCGTCGTTGTAGGAGCATCTGTTCTGGGCCATGATCACACCGCAGGCGATGTCGATGGACGTCCGGCTCTCCAGTGCGGATTGCAGATCCGTTGCCCTGGCACTCGCCGCGTGCAGCGCAACGACCAGCCTGAGGCCGCGCGATGCGGCGTCAGCGAAACCGCGCCCGGCCGCGATTACGTGAGGCGGGAAGGCCTGTGCGCTGGTTGCATAAAAGGCAAGAGCGGCCTCAGTGCCCTCGCCGAGGCTGAGCCGCAGCCCCAGGACGCTGCCGACCCCGGCGTCCTGCAAGTGCGGCCGGTACCGGGCCCAGCGGAAGTCTGTGGCCACGCTGTTAACGGCCACGGTGTCACTGCCCGTGAGGGCTTCGCTCAGGGGGCCTTCGCCGACTTCACGCTCCAGTCGCGCAAGGTTTGCGGTCAGGCTGTCAGTTCCAGCGGTTGTACTGACACGCTTGACGCGGTTCAGGATCACGGCGCATTCGATCCGGGCGCCCGCGAGCCGGCTCACGGTTGCCGAGGCCAACCTGGCCAGGATTTCGAGGGAGTCAGTGAGGGTTTTCGCGCCAGTGGCCAAGTCGGGCATAAATCCGTCGGTGCTGGCCGGGCCAGTGGCACCGGGTTTCGCTGCGGGCGCTGCGTCCAGTGGCTCGCCGGATGCCGGGGCCGGGTCCTTGGTGGGCGCCGGGCCTTGGTAGGGGACGGGATGCTGGAAGGAGTACTGGGTTGGATGAGCCGGCGCTGGCCGCCTGCCCGCCGACGTGCGCGCCGGAGAAGCCTGGGAACCGGAAGGCTTCATGCCAGGCTCCCAGGGGCCCGGAACAGCCGCCTTCGATGCACGTTCGCTGCGGAGGGAGGAGGGCCGGCGACGGCTGGGGGAGAGGCCTTGGTCTCGAAGACCTCCTCGTCGCCGGCCCCGCATGCTTCCCGGGCCCCTTGGACCGGGAAAACGCAGCTGCTGAGTCCTGTATTCATTGCTTCTCACAACCCCCTAGTGAGACATCCAACCCAGTAAGATTTGCGAGTCTTCTGCTCTTAGTAGAAGGTAGTTCCGTCGGGGTGCCAGGCGAACGCGTAATCGGTACTCGTATTTCAGATTAGGTAGTACTTGGATCTGCGTTTAAGTACTCGGTAGGGGTTGGGGTGCTGTTGCGGCCCCAAGCGCTTCCACCACTATCGATTTGAGCTTGTCATAGAGGAATTCCTGCCCCTGAATGCTGGGATGTTCGCCGTCCGGGCCCAGCAACGGCGAGTCGGGGTTGGAGACCCAGTGCTCCAGGATCGGATCCACAAAGGCCACGCCGGCGTCGAGCGCCGCTTCCTGCTCCTGGTCGCGGATTACTTGGAGATCCTCTTCGGACGGATCGAATGCCGTGAGGGGGCCGACTACGATCCTTGCCGCATGCGGGGCAAGGATCTGCGTGGCCACAAGGGTGTCGGAAATGGCTGTTCGGAGGTCCGCCGGGTCCGCTCCGAAGTCGTTGTCGGAACCAAAGAGGATAACGACGTCCGCCGATTCATCAAGCGAGCCTTCTACCTCTGACATGAATGTTTCGCCGCCGTCCCCGGCAGCCACGTAGCCTGCTCCGTTTGCGGCCGCAGTGATGACCTGCATGGGGGGCTGCCCGGACTGCACGTCTTCCCCCAGGAGTTCGGGCCATGCCTCTGCCGGTGACGTACCGTACCCCGTGCTTAACGAGTCGCCGATGACAACCACGCGGACAGGCTGTGGGGATGCGGCCTGCGATGCGCTGCCCGGGGTCGCAGCGGCGGGTTGTTCCGTACTGGCCGGGGCGGGCGAAGCGGACCGTTGGGTCGCAGCGGCGGAATCGATGCCGGGACTGCAGGCTGCAACTGTGCAGAGCACAGCCGATGCGCACACGACTGTCACCGTCCAGTCTTTGAACCGGCGGTTCACTCCGGGTCCCGGAGAGGCGGCCTTCGCATGAAGCATTGCCATGCCGTCCAGCATGCCCGCCCAACCTGACTGCACCCTGAGAGCCAGCTGAAGGCCCCGCCCCCACCCCCTGAGTTTTTGTCCAGATATCCGCCTTTAAAACCGCTTTCCGGTCGATTATCTGGACAAAAACTCGGGACGGGGGCGGCCGGATGGTGCGAGGATGGGGCCCATGGAACTGCATATCACCGGTGACCCGGCTGCTGACCAACTATTGACCGATGACGCGTTTGCGCTGCTGACAGGCATGCTGCTGGATCAGCAGGTCACGATGGAATCGGCATTTGCCGGGCCGGAGAAGATCCGGACGCGGATCGGCTCGATCGACCCGGCGGCGGTCGCCGCGTTTGAACCGCAGGCGTTCGTCGAGGTGTTCAAGGAACGGCCCGCTGTGCACCGGTTTCCCGGCTCGATGGCCGGGCGGGTCCAGGCGCTCGCTGAGACGGTACAGCGGGACTGGGACGGAGACGCGACGCTGATCTGGTCCAAGGGTGCCCCTGACGGTAATGAGGTGTTGCGCCGGCTGCAGCAGTTGCCTGGCTTCGGAGAGCAGAAGGCAAAGATCTTCCTTGCGCTCCTTGGCAAGCAGTGCGGACTTCAGGCGCCGGGGTGGCGGGAGGCCGCTGGCCACTATGGCGAGGCAGATGCCTTCCTCTCGGTGGCTGACATTGTGGATCCCGGATCGCTGGCCAAGGTGCGGGCCAACAAACAAGCGGCAAAGGCCGCCGCCAAGGCGGCCAAAGGCTGACGTGGGGCCCCTGGGATCCTGTGACTTGGAAATGTCATACGTTTGGGTTTATAACCAATAGAGCTGCCCCTGACGTCCTCGGCTGTTCCAAGCCTCGAGTGATCTGATGTCCGGCCTCGCGGCACTGAACTCTATCTACAAGGAGAAATGATGCATCTTTTGCCCCGTGAGCAGGAAAAACTCATGATTGTGGTCGCCGCAGACCTTGCCCGACGACGACAGGCCCGGGGGCTCAAACTGAACTTCCCTGAGGCTGTGGCCCTCATCAGCTACGAGCTGATCGAGGGTGCCCGGGACGGCCGCAGCGTGGCAGATCTGATGAGCTATGGCACCACGCTGCTGCGGCGTGAGGACGTCATGGAGGGCGTCCCCGAAATGATCCACGATGTCCAGATCGAAGCCACTTTCCCGGACGGCACCAAGCTGGTCACCGTTCACGATCCGATCCGTTAGGAGCAGGCCAATGATTCCAGGAGAGTACGTCCTCCGGTCCGAACCGGTGACACTGAATGCGGGGCGCGAGGCGATCGACGTCGTCGTCACCAACACCGGCGACCGACCAGTCCAGGTGGGCTCGCACTACCACTTTGCCGAGGCGAACTCGGCATTGGACTTCGATAGGAAAGCCGCGTACGGGCGGCGGCTGGATATCCCCGCCGGCACCGCCGCGCGGTTCGAACCCGGTGACAGCAGGCCTGTCCGGCTCGTCGAATTGGCAGGAAACCGCGAAGTCTTTGGGCTGAGCAATGCCGTGAACGGCCCGCTCGCTGCGACTGAAGGAGTAAATAAATGAGCTTGGAAATTCCCCGCCGTCAGTACGCGGACCTGTACGGCCCGACGACGGGCGACGCCATCCGCCTCGCCGACACCGAGCTGTTCCTCGAGATCGAAAAAGACCTCACCGTCTACGGCGAAGAGGTGGTGTTCGGCGGCGGCAAGGTGATCCGCGACGGCATGGGCCAGAACGGCCAGGTCACCAGGGACGGGAACGTCCAGGGCGCAGCCATCCCGGAC
>DASSIA010000048.1:0-5628 GCA_035692345.1 Arthrobacter sp.
GTGCTGCTGGCTGCGGAGTCCGGTGCGGCTGCGGCTGACGGATCCATGCTCGAGGCTGTAGTCATGATTATTCGAGGATAGGTCTTCCCCGGGGCCGCAGCCATCACATTGTGGCGCCGGACTCATGTCAAATTTGTCACAGTGGCGGACGTATCCCGGCCCGGAGGGGCAGTTCAGGCCCGCGAATCAAGGGACTGCAGCATCGCCTGGACCAAGGACTCCTGCAGCCACGTGGTGAAGTTGTACACCAGGGCGAGGTAGCTCTCCACGTCCTCGGCCTGGGACCAGTCCTGCATCAGGTGGACGTGTTCGGCGTCCTCTTCGTCGCGGATATCCAGGCGCTCCGCCAGCACCAGCCGGACATCGTTAAGGGCCATGGACCACAGCCTTGCCCCGTCGGCGGTGAGGACGACGTCGTCCTTGTCCAGGTCCAGCGCCGCGGCGCGCAGCGCGCCGATTTTCGTTTCCCGGAGCGAGCGCTCGGTGAGCTGGCGGAACTCCAGGGACGCGCCGTCGTCGTTCTTCATCACGTTGGGCAGCAACCGCTTGACCGCACGGTCGGTGGGTTCCTGGACATCCATGTCCAGCCCGATCAGGGCGGCCAGCGGATCCTGGCTGGCGTGTTCGGCCGGCTGGAGCATGGAGATGACGTCATCGATCAGGCTCCGCAGCAGTTCCCGTTCTGCAGGTTCCAGGAACCCTGTGATGCCCTTGAGCCCGTATTTGAATGCCTTAGCCACGTTTCCCCTTGCCCTGCCCGGATCCGCCGGATTTCCCTGAATTTCCACCGGGGCCACCGCTGGCCTTCTCCACAGTGGCCCAAAGGCCGAAACCGTGCATGGCCACAGCATGCCGCTCGACCTGTTCCTTGCTGCCGTGGGCAACAATGGACCGGCCCTTTTTGTGGACTTCCATCATGAGCTTGTTCGCTTTGGACTCGGCGTAGCCGAAGTAGCTTTGGAAAACATAGCTGACATAGCTCATCAGGTTGACGGGATCGTTCCAGATCACCAGGTTCCAGGGGATGTCCGGGGCGGTCAGGGAGTCGGTGGACGCCAGTGTCCCGGTCCGGGTGCCCTCCTGTGTATCGGGGCCGAGCGCAACGCTTAAGGTCATCTGTCCATTCTATGGGGCTGCACACTAGAGTGAATTTGTGAGTACCTCTGCCGGCTGGGACCATCCCAGCACGTCCCTTTACACAGACCACTACGAGCTGACCATGCTCCAGGCGTCGCTGCACTCCGGCGCCGCCCACCGCAGGTCGGTCTTCGAGGCCTTTGCCCGGCGGCTGCCCGACGGCCGGCGCTACGGGATTGTGGCGGGAACGGGCCGGCTGCTGGAAGGCATCACCAACTTCCGGTTCGGCGAAGCGGAGCTGGACTTCCTGGGCCGGACGGGCGTTGTCAACCAGGACACCCTGGACTATCTGGCGAACTACCGCTTTACCGGGGACATCTGGGGCTATCCGGAGGGCGAGGCCTACTTCCCCAATTCACCGATTCTGATTGTCGAATCAACGTTTGCCGAAGCCTGCATGCTGGAGACCTACGTGCTCTCCGTCCTGAACCATGACAGCGCCATCGCGTCCGCGGCCTCGCGCATGATCAGCGCCGCGGGGACCCGGCCGTGCATCGAAATGGGATCCCGGCGCACGCACGAGGAGTCGGCAACAGCCGCGGCCCGCGCCGCCGTGATCGCCGGCTTCCACAGCACGTCCAACCTTGCGGCGGGCATGCGGTACGGCATCAAAACCGTGGGCACCGCAGCGCACTCCTTTACCCTCCTGCACAACACCGAACACGACGCCTTCGAGGCGCAACTGTCTTCCCTGGGTACCGGTACGTCGCTGCTGGTGGACACGTACGACGTCGAGGCGGCAGTACGTGCCGCCGTCGAGCTGGCCGGGCCGAAGCTCGGCGGAGTCCGGCTGGACTCCGGTGACCTGGTAGCGCAGGCATCGTGGGTCCGCCAGCTCCTGGACCAGCTCGGCAACGAACACACCAGGATCATGGTCACCTCGGACCTGGACGAATTCGCCATCGCCGCGCTCCAGTCCGCACCCGTGGACACCTACGGCGTGGGCACCTCCCTGGTCACCGGCTCCGGTGCGCCCACCGCCAGCATGGTCTACAAGCTGGTGAGCCGCACAGACGACGCCGGCACGTTCGTCCCGGTCGCCAAGGCCGCGAAGAACAAAACAAGCATGGGCGGCCGCAAGTATGCGCTGCGGAAGCTCAACGAGCGCGGTATCGCCACGCAGGAAATCGTGGGCATCGGCCACCGCCCCGAAGACGACGGCAACGACCGTCCCCTGCTTCAGCAGTTTGTGAAAAACGGCGAGCTGCTGCCGGGATGGACCGGCCATGAAGGTGTGGTCCGCGCCCGCCAGCGTCACGCCGACACCATGGCCGAGCTGCCCGCCGTGGTCAACCGCCTGCAACGCGGCGAGCCTGCCATCCCCACCATCTACGAGGAGAACTGATGTCCCGCGCCCTGATCATCGTTGACGTGCAGAACGACTTCTGCGAGGGCGGCTCCCTGGCCGTGGCCGGCGGTGCCGATGTTGCCGGAGCCATCAGCGAGTACGTGGACGCCCACCACATCGAGTTCGACCACATCGTTGCCACCCAGGACTGGCACATCGATCCGGGTGCGCACTTCTCCGAGACGCCCGATTTCAAGGACAGCTGGCCCCGGCACTGCGTGGCCGGCACCCGCGGGGCTGAGCTCCACCCGGACCTGGACACCGAATACATCCAGGCCTACTTCCAGAAGGGCCAGTTTGCGGCAGCGTATTCCGGGTTCGAAGGCCTGCTTGCGCCCGAGGACGCCGTCCCCACCGGGGAACGCCAGCCGGGTGTCCTGCCCGGCTCCCTGGCCGCCGGCGCGGACGCCTACGCTCCGGCGGACAGCGCCATCGGACTGGACGACTGGCTGCAAAGCCACGATGTGGAGGACGTGGTGGTGGTGGGGATTGCCACCGACTACTGCGTCATGGCCACCTCGCTGGATGCTGTCCAGGCCGGCTACTCCGTGACGGTTATCCGTTCGCTCACGGCCGGCATCGCCGAGGACCTGGAGGACGCGGTCGCCGAAATGGAGCTCGGCGGCGTCGACGTCGTCTGAACATCCGTCCCCGGGCCGCCGCTACTTCCGGCCGATGAACCAGTCCTGGAGCTTCCGGAGCCTGGACTGAAGCTGCTCCTCGTTCGCCTGGGCCACCGGAGGCCCGCCGCAAACCGTACGCAGCTTGGTGTGCACCACACCGTGCGGGGTTCCGGTCCGCGCGGACCAGGCGGCCACGTTTTTGGCCAGTTCGTTGCGCAGGTCCATCAGCATGCGGTGGTCCGGTATGGCCGGGGCCGCGGGGGCCGGCTCAGCAGCCGGCGCGCGCCGGTTCTTCCGGTTGAGCTGGTCGTGCTGGCGCTGCCGGAGCAGGGTACCCACCTGCTCCGCGTCCAGCAGGCCGGGGATACCCAGGAAGTCCAGCTCATCCTCGGAGCCCACCTCTCCCCCGGTACCGAACTCGCCGCCGTCGAACAGCACGCGGTCGAAGGACGCCTGCGAATCGAGGGCCTCGAACTTGCCTTTGGTGAGGCTGTCGGACGCTTTGTCCTCCCGGTTGGCCTCGGCCAGCAGGGAATCCTCGGGGTTGAACAGCCCGTCGCTGTCCTCTTTCTCCGGGCGGTCCAGGGCGTGGTCGCGCTCCATTTCCATGGAGTTCGCCAATGCCATCAGCTGCGGCACGGACGGCAGGAAGACCGAGGCTGTTTCGCCGCGCTTCCGGGCACGCACAAAGCGGCCCACGGCCTGGGCGAAGAACAGTGGCGTTGAGGTGGACGTCGCATAGACGCCCACCGACAATCGGGGCACGTCCACACCTTCGGACACCATCCGGACGGCGACCATCCACCGCTTCTCGCTTACGGTGAATTCCTCGATCTTGCTCGAGGCCTTGGCGTCGTCGGAGAGGATCACGGTGGGTGACTCGCCGGTGATCCTTTTCAGCTGCCCCGCATAGGCCCGGGCGTCCTCGTGGTCGGTGGCGATGACCAGGCCGCCGGCGTCCGGAACGGAGCGGCGCACTTCGCTGAGGCGTTTGTCCGCGCCGGCCAGGACGGCCGGGATCCATTCGCCGGCCGGGTTCAGCGCCGTCCGCCATGCATGCGAGGTGATGTCCTTGGTGACCGCGGCCTCACCAAGGGAGGCTGCCATTTCCTCGCCGGCGCTGGTGCGCCAGCGCATCTGGCCGGAGTAGGCCATAAACATGACCGGACGCACCACGTGGTCACGGAGTGCGTTGCCGTAGCCGTAGGTGTAATCGGCTTTGGAGCGCCGGATGCCGTCCCGGTCCTGGGCATATTCCACAAACGGGATGGGCGAGGTGTCGGAACGGAACGGGGTACCGGTCAGGGACAGGCGCCGTGCCGCGGGGTCGAACGCCTCGCGCAGGCCGTCACCCCAGGACAGGGCTTCGCCGCCGTGGTGGATCTCGTCCAGGATCACCAGCGTGCGGGCAGCCTCGGTCTTGGCGCGGTGCAGCATGGGTTTGCTGGCCACCTGGGCGTAGGTGACGGCCACGCCGACGAATCCGCGCCCGTGCTGGCCGTCGGAGTTCTTGAAGTTGGGGTCAATGGCGATGCCCACCTTGGCGGCGGCATCGGCCCACTGCCGTTTCAGGTGGTCAGTGGGCGCCACGATGGTGACCCGGTTCACCGTCCCGGATTCGATGAGCATGGAGGCCACGCGCAACGCGAAGGTCGTTTTACCGGCGCCGGGCGTCGCTACGGCCAGGAAGTCCCGGGGACCGGTACGGAAGTAGAGGTCGAGGGCTTCCTGCTGCCAGGCACGGAGTTTCTGGGCGGTTCCCCAGGCTGCGCGTTCCGGATAAGCCGGTGGCAGGGTGGGGCCGCCAAAGAGCGTCTCCGTCACTACTTGTTGTTGCCCGAGTCCCCTCCGGGACCCTTGCCGCCGTCGTTGCCCGGGCGGAGGCCGTCATAAACCTCTTTGCACATGGGGCATACCGGGAACTTCTGCGGATCCCGGCCGGGCGTCCACACCTTGCCGCAGAGGGCAATGACGGGATCACCCGTCAGCGCGGATTCCATGATTTTTTCCTTGCGCACGTAGTGCGAGAAGCGTTCCCGGTCACCGGGCTCCACTTCCTGGCGCAGCTCTTCGCGCTCGATGGTTGCCGTGGACGTTCCAGCCCCGGAAAGCTCGCGCATCGGGTCGTTTTCGAGAGGGTCCGTCATGCTAGTCATGGCATCCATCTTAGCGTCCCGGGACGGTGGGCGTTCGACGCCGGGAGGATGGTTTTGCACTCACGGCACCCGCCGCCGTCGGCCGGTCCGCGCAATACCGGACCCGCCGGCCCGTGGTGTGTGGCCGGTATTACAGCCCCTGCCAGGCTGGTTTGTGGTCGTAGGTGTGCCGATAGAAGTCGGCGAGCTTCAGCGATGAAGCCGCGGCCTCGTCCAGCAGGATGGTCGCGTGCGGGTGGAACTGGAGGACCGAGGCCGGGCAGATGGCGGAGACGGGCCCCTCCACGAAGTCGCGGACCGCAGGGGCTTTCTGCGCGCCGGTGGCGATGAGCACAACGTGCCGGGCCTCAAGAATGGTGCCCAG
>DASSIA010000049.1:0-4514 GCA_035692345.1 Arthrobacter sp.
TAACTACCATTGCAAAACGTAATGGCTACCCACTCCGACGTGGGTGGAAAGCCAGTCCGGCAGCCACAGGGAGTCCATCGTGTTCGAACCCGCCCAGCTCCGTTCCTTCCTGGCCGTGGCCGAGACGCTCAGCTTCACCAAGGCAGCGGACCGCCTGGGCCTTGCCCAGCCGACGGTCAGCCAGCACGTCCGCAAGCTGGAGACGGCCGCCAAGCGCAACCTCATCAGCAGGGACACCCGGGATGTCCGGCTCACGGACAACGGTGACGCGATGGCCGGCTTCGCCCGCACCATCCTGTCGGCCCACGATGCCGCCACCCGCTATTTCTCCGGCTCGGCCATGCGCGGCCGGCTGCGCTTCGGCACCGCCGATGACCTGGCCATCACCGGCCTCCCCCGGATCCTTCGTGAGTTCAGGCAGGTCTATCCACAGATCAACCTTGAGCTCACCGTGGGCCAGAGCGACCAGCTGTACAGGAAACTCAACGCCGGCCAACTGGACCTGGTGTTTGTGAAGTGGGTGGCCGGCGTCAAGGACGGCACAGTGGTCCAGCACGACACCTTTTCCTGGGTGGGGCTGGAACAGACGTCCCTGGAGCGCGGGGATCCCGTACCGCTGATCGCCTACCCCTCCCCCAGCCTGAGCCGGAAACTGGCCATCGACGCGCTGGAATCGAGCGGCCGGACCTGGCGGATCACGTGCACCACCCGTCAGATCAGCGGCGTCCTGGCGGCACTCCGGGCAGGCATCGGCGTCGCGGTGATGCCGACGTCGCTCGTTCCGGAGGACCTGAAGATCATCACCCGCCGGTTTGACCTGCCACCCGTGGGGGACGTCGATTTCACCCTGATCCGCAATCCGCTGGCCAACGCCGAGGTGATCGACGCCCTGACGCAGGCCATCGTGGGGCGGACGCTCAAGAAATCCGTCTGACCCCAGGGACCGCAGGGACCCCATCAGTGCAGGCGCAAACCATTGAAGATTAAGCCTGCCTCTACTATGCTGGATTCTCCATGGGGTCAAGCAGAGGCCGGTTCAACCACTACGAGCACGCCCTGCAGCCCATGATGCGGTCGTGTTCGGGATAGGCAGCCAATGACGACAGCCGAGAACACCCATCTCCACACTGCATTTGCGCGGCAACATAACAATGTGCGGCCGCTGGCAACCCATCATTCCAGCCATAACACCAGCATTACCCGGGCCGCCGAGTACATCGGCAAGCCTACCTGTGACAAGTGCGGCACGGATGAATTTATTTACCTCGAGTCCTACGTTCCGCCCGTGTACCGGCGTGACGGCGCGGTCAAGACGCTGGGCGAAGTCGCGTACACCTGTACCCATTGCGAAGACTTCTCCGCCCACAATGTTCCCGTGACGTGGACTCCCCCAGGCTGGTATCTGGGCTAAGTCCCGACGGTCTCGAGGCTAGCCAGGCGCAGCCACCTGATCACTACGCAACCATTCAATAGCGAAAGGCCCGGCAACCGCCCCGTAGGTGGTTACCGGGCCTTCCGCTTGCCCAAAGGTTCTGTCCGCCTTAGATCAGCGCATCCGAGAGGTGGTTCGGGGTGCCGAAGCGGTGGGCCGTGATGCTGATGGCCTGCTCGTGCAGGAACGGCAGCAGCTCCACACGACCTGCTTCGGTGACCGCGTGCGCGTAGATCGCCAGGTCAGGACGCCCGTTCGTGGCCTCGGCGAGGGCAGCTGCATCGCCGCCGATCAGGCGGATCCGCGCACCGGACAGCTTGCCCGCCGCGGCGAGGCGTGCCGCCGAAGCCAGCCAGCCGGCGTCGGACTCTACAGTCACCGGGATATCCAGGCCGGTGAGCACTGCATGCAGCCGGGCGGGAAGTTCGACGGCGGTGGAGACCGTGAGTGCCGAACCGGCCAGGACGCCGGCGGCCACGGTCCGCGCCAGGTGCGCCAGCGGGGCACCTTCGGAGAGCCGCACGGTGACCGGCAGCGCACGGTAGCGGAAGATGTTCCGCTCCGCGCTCAGTCCGGAAACGTCCTTGGCAGTGCCGAACTCACTGGCCCAGGCCTCGGCGTCGGACGCCAGGGAGCGCTGCAGCGACTCAAGCCCCGCCGGTTCCAGGGCACCAGGCTCGAGGGCTTCCGCCACGGCGTTCAGGATGCGGCGGACGCCTGGATGGGTGACGGCTGCTGTGGCTGTGGCTTCCGCGTTGGTCCAGTTTCCGAGGCCCACGAGGTAGTTGGGGCCGCCGGCCTTGGTGCCCGCACCCACAGCGGATTTCTTCCAGCCGCCGAAGGGCTGGCGCTGCACGATGGCCCCGGTGATGCCGCGGTTGACGTAGAGGTTTCCGGCCTGGATGGAGTCGAGCCAGGTGCCGAGCTCGTCCGGGTTCAGCGAATGCAGTCCGGCGGTAAGACCGTATTCGATCTGGTTCTGGATGGCAATGGCTTCCTCAAGGGTGTCAGCGGTCATCACGCCCAGGACCGGTCCGAAGAACTCGGTGAGGTGGAAGTAGGACCCGCGGCTGACGCCATAGCGAACGCCCGGGCTCCAGAGACGGCCGGTCCCGTCCAGCTGCTTCGGTTCCACGGCCCAGGTCTCGCCGTCGCCCAGTGTGGTGAGGGCGTTGAGGAGCTTGCCGTTGGCGGGCTCGATGATGGGGCCCATCTGGCTGGCGGGGTCCTGCGGGTAGCCCACCTTCAGGGACGTGACTGCGTCGATCAGCTGGTTGTGGAACCGCTTGGACGTGGCAACCGACCCCACCAGGATCACCAGGGACGCGGCGGAGCACTTCTGGCCTGCGTGGCCGAACGCGGAATAGGCAACGTCTTTTGCGGCCAGGTCCAGGTCGGCGCTGGGGGTGACGATGATGGCGTTTTTGCCGCTGGTCTCGGCCAGGAGCGGCAAGTCCTTGCGGAAGGACCGGAACAGCTCGGCGGTTTCGTAGCCGCCGGTGAGGATCACACGGTCCACGGCGGGGTGCGAGATCAGCTGCTGGCCGAGTTCACGCTCGCCGAGCTGGACCATGGTCAGCACATCCCTGGGGACGCCGGCTTCCCAGAGTGCCTCGATCATCACGGCACCGCTGCGGCGGGCCTGCTTTGCGGGTTTTATCACGACGGCGGAGCCGGCGGCGAGTGCCGCGAGGGTGGACCCTGCCGGGATGGCCACCGGGAAGTTCCAGGGCGGGGTCACCACGGTGAGCCTGGCTGGGACGAACGTGGCGCCGTCGACCTTTTCCAGCGTTCGCGCCGACTCGGCGTAGTAGTGGGCGAAGTCGATCGCTTCGCTGACCTCGGGATCGCCCTGGTCGAGGGTCTTGCCGGTTTCGCTGGCCATCACCTCGAGCAAGTCGGCGCGGCGGGCCGCCAGGACGTCACCCGCGCGGTGCAGGATCTCGGCCCGCTCGTCGCCGGAGAGCGCGCCCCAGGCTTTGCCCTTCTCCACGGCGGTGGCGATGACGGCGTTGAGGGTGTCCGCGTCGGTGATGGTGGCGGCTTCGACGGCGGCCTTGCCCAGTGTGGAGGACGGGACCCGGTCCAGGATGGCCCGGCCCCAGGTGCGGTTGGCGGGCAAGGACGGGTCCGTGTCCGGAGTGTTGCAGAACGAATCGTGCGGCAGGGGCTGCGGCGGGAGGCTGCGGTTCTGTTGGCGGTTTGCCGGGGGGATCCCGTCGTCGAGCCTGTCCAGGGAGGCGAGGAAGCGCTGCTTCTCGCGCTCGAAAAGCGATTCGTTTTCACTTAGCTCGAACACCGCGGACATGAAGTTATCCTGGCTGGCACCCTCTTCGAGGCGGCGGATCAGGTAGGCAATGGCGACGTCGAACTCGGCCGGGTGCACCACGGGGGTGTACAGCAGGAGCGAGCCGACGTCCTTCTTGACTGCTTCAGCCTGGCCCTGGGCCATGCCCAGCAGCATCTCGAATTCGACGCCGGCCTCCACACCGCGCTGCTTGGCGAGCAGCCATGCGAAAGCGATGTCGAAGAGGTTGTGGCCGGCCACACCGATCCGGACGTTGTTGATCCGGTCCGGGTGCAGGGCGTAATTGATGACGCGCTTGTAGTTGGTGTCCGAGTCCTGCTTGGTGTGCCAGGTGGCCAGCGGCCAGTCATGGAGCGATGCTTCCACGCGTTCCATGGGCAGGTTGGCGCCTTTGACCACTCGGACCTTGATGGCGGCGCCGCCGTTGGCCCGGCGCCCGGCGGCCCATTCCTGGAGACGGATCATGGCGGCGAGCGCGTCCGGGAGGTAGGCCTGCAGCACGATGCCGGCCTCGAGGTCCTTGAATTCGGGCTTGTCCAGGATCCGGGTGAAGACCGCGATGGTCAGGTCCAGGTCCTTGTATTCCTCCATGTCCAGGTTGATGAACTTGGCCTTGCTTCCCGTGCCGGAGTCGGCGCCGGGATCGGCGAAGGAGGCAGCTTTGGCGAACAGCGGGGTGAGCTTTTCGACCACGTGCTCCACCGCCTCGTCGAAGGCCCATGCGGAGTGCGGGGCTACGGTGGAGGAAACCTTGATGGAGACGTAGTCCACGTC
>DASSIA010000050.1:0-3165 GCA_035692345.1 Arthrobacter sp.
GCCCGGCCGCCATCCGGGCGGTCCCCGCTACGCCGGCGCTGAACGTCCCTGCCACGGCGATCAGGCCGGTGGCCAACGGGCCCGGGCTGGCGGACCGCGTGCGGGCGGCGGCGCCCGGCGGCGTCGACGCCGCCCTGGACCTGGTGGGCACGGACGAGGCCCTGGACGTGTCGCTGGAACTGGTGGCGGACCGGGACAGGATTGCCACCATTGCCGGGTTCAGCCGCGGATTTGGGGCCGGCATCAAGGTGCTTGGCGGTGCGCCCGGCGCTGACAACGGCGCCGCCATCCGCGACGCCGCCCGGCTGGAGCTGGTCCGGCTGACGGAGGCCGGAGCGCTCACCGTCCACGTGCAGCAGACCTTCCCGCTCGCGGAGGCCGCGGCGGCGCACCGGCTGCTGATGGACGGCCACGGGGCGGGCAAGGTCATCCTGGTGCCGTAGCCAGCGGCCCGCTCCGCCGCCGTCGGGCTTTGGTGCAGGCGTGGGGCTCCGGCCTAGGAGACTGCTGAAATAATCGCGGGGTGGGCGGGTCGGCTGGACTCGTGAGCCTGATGGTTAAGACTGGTCTTATGCAGGGACGCGAGGACGCGCAACGCGGGTATTTGGATGTGGAGGCGCTGGCCGGCGAGTTATTGGCTCCGGGCAGCGTCTTCGCTTTTCTGGCCACACACCGGGGGCGCCTGTTCCCGGATTCAATGATGGAAGACCTCTTCCCGTCGCAGCGGGGCCGGCCTTCAGTTCCGGCGCCGGTCATCGGGTCAGTGCTGGTGTTGCAGGCGCTGCAGGGCCTCTCTGATCGGGAAACCGCCGAGGCTTTGACCTTCGATCTGCGCTGGAAAGCCGCGTGTGGATACGGGCTGACCGATACCGCGTTCCACCCGACCACGCTGACGTACTGGCGCAGGCGTCTGGCCGGATCGGGAAACCCGCACCGAATCATGGAGGCCATCGCCGAAGTCGTCGCGGAAACGGGAATCCTGAAGGGCAAGCGCCGCAGGGCAGTGGATTCAACAGTCCTGGACGACGCGGTCGCGAGGCAGGACACCATCACGCAACTGATCGCAGGGATCCGCCGCTTCGGCCGTGATGTCCCTGGCGGCCAGGAACTGCTGAGCACCCACGCTACGGGGTATGACTACACGCGCACCGGCAAACCGGACATCGACTGGGACGACCAGGATGCCAAGGACGGGCTTGTTTCGTCGCTGGTCACCGACGCGCTGGCGCTGCTGGCCGCGGTCGATCCCGAGACCCTGGACGCCAAGGCAGCCGATGCCTACGCGCTGCTCGCACTCGTCGCCGGGCAGGACGTGGAACCGGCCGAGGATTCGGACGGGACCGACGGGCGGTGGCGTATCGCCCGCAAGGTCGCCCCGGACCGGATGATCTCCACCGTGGACCCGGACACCCGGCACGCGCATAAGACCCAGTCCCGGCAGCAAGACGGATTCAAGGCCCATATTGTCATCGAGCCCGACACCGGGCTGATCACCGCCGCGGAGCTGACCAAGGCCTCCGGACCGGAGAACAGCGACGGGACCGTCGGTGCCCGGCTGATCTCCATGGATCCCACGATCGCCGGCACCAGCGTGGACGTCCTGGCCGACTCAGCCTACGGTTCCGGGGAAATGCTCGCCACTCTCGCCCGCACCGCTCACACGCCCGTGATCAAACCATGGCCGCTCCGCCCTGCAGTCGAAGGCGGATTCACCCTCGATGACTTCACCGTCGATGAAGCAGCCGGCACCGCGACCTGCCCGCACAACATCACCCGCGCCATCACCGCCAAACGGCGGGTCACGTTCGGCACCGCCTGCACCGGCTGCCCACTCCGGGCCCGGTGCACCACCTCACCCCGGGGACGCAAGCTCGTTCTCCACGAACACGACGCCTTACTGCGCGAACACCGCCACCGCGCCACGGACCCAGCCTTCCAAAATGACTACCGCACCCACCGGCCCATGGTCGAGCGGTCCATCGCCTGGCTCACCCGCGGCAACCGCCGCGTTCCCCACCGCGGCATCAAACGGAACAACGCCTGGCTGCAGCTACGGATCGCGGGACTAAACCTTCGACGAATGCTCGCCCTCGGACTGACCACGAAGAAGGGATCATGGGCGCTGGGATAATCCACCCCCCGGACCCGGCCCATCAACAAAAACCACTAGATGACGCCCCAGATCTGGGGCAGAATGAAGCCAAGCGGGCGGAACGACCCCGTTGTCGCACTTTAGGGTGCTGACCAGAACACGCCGCTAGACGGCCACTTGGTGGCGTTCCGCCCGCCCCACTATCGCGTTGTTCAGCAGTCTCCTAGGTCGATGGTGCCGGTCTGCGCCGGTCAAGGCAGGACCATCCCCAGGGGCCGGGGCGGGCCGGGCGCGTGAGGGCCGTGCCCCCGGACCCCAATGTCGGGGGACGGGGTCCCGGCAACGGTCAGGCCCGGGGGCGGGCGACTCCGGTGTGCGGACCGGCGGCGTCGTGCCAATGGTGTTCTGGCTGGGCGGCTTCGAAGAACCGTTCGGTGCCGTGGGCGGCGAAAGCACTGTGGGCTCGGTTCCGGATGAACAGCATGTCGTCCGCGGTGAGCCGGAATTGGCCGTGGGAGTCCTGAGGCAGTGGTTGGTCTGAGGCTCGGCACAGGGCGGCAGTAATCGTGCGGGGCACGATCGCCGTTCCGGTGTGATCCATAAACCACTGCTGCGTTGCCGGGTCCAACACGGACCATGGCGATCTCATGTCAACCCGGGACCCTGGGCTGCCGCCCGTATCGGGTTGAGGGACGGTCACGTTACTTGCGGATGATGGGGAGTTTCCTCCGAGCCGCCGGCTCGGCCTCGTCCGGAAGGGGTGTCCGGACTTCCAGTACACCGTTGGTGTAGGTGGCCCTGATGTCTTCTTCCTTCGCTCCGTCAGGAAGCGGGATGTTGCGGCTGAAGGAGCCGTACCGGAATTCGGTGCGGAACCGGCCTTTGTCTTTGTGCTCTTCTTTTTCCTGTCGTTCGGCGCGGATCCGCAGGTACCCGTCATCGATCGTGACCTCAATGTCTTTGTCGGGGTCGACCCCGGGCATTTCGGCACGTACGACAAGGTTCTTGTCATCAAGGAATTCCTCGACCCGGATCGGGGCCGGGCCCGCTGCCGAGTCGAACATGCGGTCCAG
>DASSIA010000051.1:0-2265 GCA_035692345.1 Arthrobacter sp.
TGGAGCTGGTCCAGGGCGCGGACTCTTGTTACATGGGCTTTGGCTTCCTTCAACATGGGGGCCTCCTGGCTGGAGCTGGTGCCTGCGCTTGCCGGCACTTCCAGTGTGGCGGGGCAATGTTGCGCCCTGGTTTCCCCAATGTTAGGGCCCGGTTAGTTCTGGGCACCGGGCCTGTTTCCCGGTCAGGCCGCCAGGCTGCTGCGGTAGGTTGCCAGGAAAGTGGAGATCCTGCGCACGGCTTCTTCGATCTCCAGGACCGAGGGGAGGATTACAAAACGGAAGTGGTCCGGCGCCGGCCAATTGAAGGCGGAGCCGTGGGAGATCAGGATCTTTTGGTCCCGAAGGAGGTCCAGGACGAACTGCTCGTCACTCCTGATCGGGTAGAGCTCCGGATCCAGGCGGGGAAACAGGTACATCGCCCCGGCCGCGGGTACGCAGGAGACGCCTGGAATTGCCGTGAGGAGCTTGTAGGCGAGGTCCCGCTGCTCGCGCAGCCTGCCGCCGGGCTTCACGAGCGCCTCGATGCTTTGGTACCCGCCCAGGCAGGTCTGGATTGCATGCTGGGCCGGGACGTTGGGGCACAGGCGCAGGGAGGCGAGCAATTCCAGCCCCTCCCGGTAGTCAGCGGTGGCGGCGAGCGGACCCGTGACAGCTACCCAGCCTGCCCGGTAACCGGGCATGCGGTACGCCTTGGACAGGCCGCTGAAAGTCAGGCAGCACACGTCTTCGGCCACAGCCGCTGTGTGGATGTGCTGGGCGTCCCCGTACAGCACTTTCTCGTAGATCTCGTCAGAGAACAGGACCAGGTTGTGCTTCCTTGCCAGGTCCGCGAACTGCTCCAGGATGTGCCGCGGGTACACAGCACCCGTGGGGTTGTTGGGGTTGATGATCACGATCCCCTTGGTGCGCTTGGTGATCTTTGCCTCGACATCGGCCAGGTCCGGCCACCAGTGCTCTGCTTCATCGCAGAGGTAGTGCACGGGCTTGCCGCCGGTCAATGTCACTGCGGCTGTCCACAGGGGGTAGTCCGGTGCCGGGACCAGGATTTCGTCGCCGTTTTCCATAAAGGCCTGCAGGCACATCGAAATGAGTTCGCTGACCCCGTTGCCGATGAAGATGTCCTCCACGCCGATCTGCATGAGGCCGCGGGTCTGGTAGTACTGCGAGATGGCGGTCCGGGCAGAGAAGATCCCCTTGGAATCGCTGTAGCCTTGGGCGCTCCTCAAGTGGTGGATCATGTCCACCACCACCGACTCCGGCGCCTCCAAGCCGAACGGTGCGGTATCGCCCAGGTTCATCTTGAGGATCCTGTGCCCCTCGGCCTCCATGTTCTTGGCTGCCTGGAGGATGGGCCCGCGGAGTTCATAGCGGACGTTCTGGAGTTTGCTGGAGTGTTGCATAGCGCGCATGGTTGATCATTTCACAGCGGCCCGGCACTGGCACGGGTACCGGCCGGAACCCGTGTTGGCGTGTGCCCGGTGATATCAGACCGGCGCCAAAGGCCTACCGCCGGCGGGCCTCCCGGGCAAGAATGGGCCTATGCGACTTCCCGTGATGCCTCCCGTCCCGCCCATGCTTGCCAAGGCCGTCAGCGGGATGCCGGACGGAGCCCTTAGCTATGAGCCCAAGTGGGACGGGTTCCGGTCCATTATCTTCCGCGACGGCGATGAGCTCGAGATCGGAAGCCGCAACGAGAAGCCCATGACCCGGTACTTTCCCGAGCTTGTGGAAGCCCTGAAGGAGAACCTGCCGCCCCGCTGCGTACTGGACGGGGAGATTGTCCTGGTGGGGGCCTCCGGTGAGCGGCTGGACTTCGACGCCCTGCAGCAGCGCATCCACCCTGCCGCCAGCCGGGTGAAGCTCCTCGCCGAACAGACTCCAGCCAAGTTTGTGGCCTTCGACCTGCTGGCCCTTGGCGACGACGACTACACCGGCCGGCCCTTCGCCGAGCGTCGGGCCGCACTCGAAAAGGCGCTCGCCGGCAGCAAAGCGCCCGTCCACCTCACGGCCGCGACGCAGGACAAGAAAACAGCCGAGCAGTGGTTCCGGCAGTTTGAAGGCGCCGGCCTGGACGGGATCGTGGCCAAGCCGTTGGAGGGCAGCTACCAGCCGGACAAACGCGCGATGTTCAAGGTCAAGCACGAACGTACGGCTGACTGTGTGGTGGCTGGCTACCGGGTGCACAAGAGCGGACCGGACGCGATCGGCTCGCTGCTGCTCGGCCTGTACAAGGACGACGGCGGCCTGGCCAGCGTGGGCGTGATC
>DASSIA010000052.1:0-5003 GCA_035692345.1 Arthrobacter sp.
CCCACCAGATCATCCGGGGGGTACTGCTGGCTGGCCACCGAATGCGGGGCATCATGGGCGTACTTGTAGCCGAGCCCGTGGCCCAGCTGCTTGGACCCCGGGTAGTGCGCATCGCGCAGGTGCGCCGGAATCCCGTTGCCCAGGCCCGCACGGATGTCCGCCACAGCCTTGTTAAGTCCCATGTACGCTGCATTGGACTTCGGTGCGGTGGCGAGGTGCACCACCGCTTCCGCCAGGACGATCCGCCCTTCGGGCATGCCGATCAGCTGTACGGCCTGGGCGGCGGCAACTGCCGTCTGCAGGGCAGTGGGGTCTGCCATTCCCACGTCCTCAGCTGCGGAAATCACAATGCGCCGGGCAATGAACCGGGGGTCTTCCCCCGCCTCCAGCATCCTGGCGAGGTAGTGCAGTGCGGCATCCACATCGGACCCGCGGACTGACTTGATGAAGGCACTGACGACGTCGTAGTGCTGGTCGCCGGCCCGGTCGTAGCGCACCGCGGCCACATCCAGGGCACGCTCTGTGTGTTTGAGCTCCACGGTGACCCGCGAGTCAGGATCGGCGTCGTCCGCATCGCCGAAGGCCACGCCGGATGCGGCTTCAAGGGCCGTCAGCGCACGCCGCGCGTCGCCGCCGGCAAGCCGGACGAGGTGCGCGAGGGCCTCCGGACTGAGCTCCACTTTCCCGTTCAGGCCGCGCTCGTCCGCCACGGCGCGTTCCAGGAGCCCTTCAATGTCCGACTCGGTCAGCGGTTTCAACGTGAGGAGGAGGGAGCGGGATAACAGTGGCGAGACCACCGAAAAGGACGGGTTTTCGGTGGTTGCCGCCACGAGCACCACCCAGCGGTTCTCCACGCCGGGCAGCAGTGCATCCTGTTGCGCCTTGTTGAAGCGGTGGATCTCGTCAAGGAAAAGCACAGTGGTGGTTTTGTAGAGGTCCCGGGCCGTCAAGGCCTCGTCCATGACGCGCCGGACGTCCTTGACCCCTGCGGTGATGGCGGACAGTTCCACGAACTTCCGGCCCTTGCCCTTGGCGATAACGTGCGCGAGGGTGGTTTTTCCTGTCCCCGGCGGCCCCCACAGAATCAGGGAACTCGGGCCCGCCGGCCCCACGGCGTCGGTGCCGGCGGCCAGCTGGCGCAACGGCGACCCGTGCCCCAGCAAGTGCTGCTGGCCCACCACGTCATCGAGGGTGCGCGGCCGCATCCGGACGGCCAAGGGACTGCGGGGCGCGGTACGGCCGGTCCCGGCCGGGCCGGCCGGCGACGGTTCGCTGTCGTCGTCGTCATTGCCATGCCCTTGGGCGAAGAGATCATCCACATAGATAGGCTACTCATTAGTTCACCGCCCCACGTCCGCCTTCCACACAAGGGATCCCGCCATGAGCGCACGCAGCACCCCCGGCGCCGCCCGTCCGGGGTCCATCAGGACAGCGTTTGTGTCCGGCGAACGCCTCGCCGGATGGGTGGACCGTTTCGGTGCCGCCCACGGCGGCTTCCGGATCAGCGACGCCGACGACGGAGTGCGGCTTGTCGCAGCGGACGGCACCAGCGCACTGCTCCAGGCGCCATGGCCACCTGATGGACGGCCCGGACGTGGCGCTGATCCCGTCGAACGGCTGGCTTCTGTTGCATCCCAGCCACGGACCGCCGGCCTGCTGCTCGTGCGGCGCGGCGGCTATGCGGTAGCTGTGGCCCGGGACGGCACGCTGCTGGCGTCCAAGACGGGGTCCCGCTACGTCCAGTCCCGGACCGCGGCGGGCGGCCAGTCCCAGCAGCGGTTTGCACGCCGCCGCGCCAACCAGGCAGATGATCTGGTGGAGAAAGTGGCGGCGCACGCAGCAGCGGTCTTCGGCGGCCACTCCGTCGAATACCTTGCTCCCGGCGGCGACCGGACCCTGGCCGGGCTGGTCATGGACCATCCGGCCCTGAGGCTCTACGCCTCAGTCCCCCGGCTGGCTTTCCTGGATGTGCCCGATCCCAACGGCGCGGTCATGCGGAAGGCAGCAGCTGATGTCCGTGCCGTGCGGATCCAGGTAACGGACGCCGGATCAGCCCCGGTGTAATTTCTACGTCAGGGTCCAGGAGCGCTTCGACAGGCCGAACCAGAACCCTTCGATGGCAGTCTTCGCGTGCAGTTCCCCGGAAGCGTAGGCCGCGCCGAGTGCAACGTAGAGCGGTGCCCAGTGCTCGCTGCGCGGGTGCGCCTGCCGGGCAGCCGGGGCCTTGTTCAGAAAGTCCAGAATGGCATCGACATCACCGCGCGCCATGGCCTCTTCCGCCCAGTGGTCGAACTCGCTGGAGGCAGCCGGCGGCGCGCTGTCCGCACCAGCGGCCGGGTTGAACCAGCGGAGGTTGTGCGTTGTGAACCCGGAACCGACGATCAGGGTGCCGCGTTCGCGCAGCGGTGCCAGCGACATGCCCAGATTGAACAGGCCCTGCGGATCGAGGGTGGGCATGGACATCTGGACCACGGGAACATCCGCTTCGGGGAACAGCTCCTTGAGCGGTACATATGCACCGTGGTCCAGGCCACGGCTCTCGTCGCGCTCGACGTGGTGGCCATGCGTGGCCACCAGCCGTTCGACCTCCGTGGCGAGTTCCGGCGCCTGGGGTGCGTTGTATTTGACGTCGTAGTACTTCTGCGCGAAGCCGCCAAAGTCATAAACAAGCCCGGGATCCCGCTGGGTAGCGCTGAGCGTCACGGGGGCGTTTTCCCAGTGGGCCGACACCATCAGGATGTCCTTGGGCTTACTGAAGGTGCCGGACCAGTCGTGAAGCTGCCGGGTCCAGGTAGCGTCGTCGGCAAGCGGCGGCGCACCGTGGCTGAGAAAGAGAACCGGGGGCAGGCCAAGTGTTTGTGTCATGGAACCATGCTACGCCTACTTCATTGAAGCTTCAAGCATCAATTCCTCCCTGACCTCAGCAGCCGGTCAGGTGCCGCTTGGGCCTTTCCTGCCGGTAAAGGTAGCGGCCGGCCTCCTGGAATCCAGCCTTGGCGTAGAGCTGCCGGGCCCCGGGGTTCGCCGCCGTGACCAACAGCCAGTAGCCAGCGAGGTTTCGGGCGGCACCTTCGTGCAGGAGTGCCTGCAGGATCCGGAAGGCGTGACCACGCCGCCTGGCATCCGGGCGGGTGGCCATGCAGTACAGACCACCCCAGCTTCCGGTTCCGCTGCGCGCAACGTCGGCGGAAGGCAGAGCCAGCCTGCCGACGGCGGCGGGCACGCCGTCCTCGGACCTCACCAGGGCATACAGCGACCGGCAGCCTGACAGGATGTTGCGAGCGGTCTCACGCTCGGGCGCGCCGCCACGGCCATCCACCCTCCACCACAGCTCCAGCCATTCGTCGCTTGGGGCTGTAGAGACCTCGACGCCGGGTTGAAGCACGTCAGGTTGGTCCGCGTCCGGAACCCCGTTGCTCCGGCACATCACGAGCGTTTCGGATTGGCGGGTGAAACCTTCCGCGTCGAGGATGGCGTTCAGTCCGGTGGAACGGGGATCGTCGAAGACCTGGAAAATCAGCGGAAGGCGCCGGCCGCGGTACCACAGCCGGGCTGCCCGCAAAGCTTCGTACTGCTGCTGCTTGTCTCCATCGGGCTCGCGCGGCCACACCGAATTGGCGCGCTGCGTCACACCCGCGGCGGCCCGCAGCACCCAACCGTTGGCTTCGGAGCGGTCCGGAGCCGGCCAGGCGGCGTCCATCAGTGCTTCAAACCCCGGAAAGGCCGGTACCCGTGCTTGAGTTGGTCCCGTCATGGAGTACAACCCTTCCTATACGAGAGGCTCCCCGGTTTCCCGGGGAGCCTCTCGATTGCGGTACGTGGATTACTCGGCCTTTTTGGGCTCTTCAGGCTTGGTCTGCGGCTTGAAGTCCACGCCGGCTTCCTTACGCTGCTGCGCCGTGATCGGTGCCGGCGCCTGCGTCAGGGGGTCGTAGCCGTTGCCTGTCTTCGGGAAGGCAATGACATCGCGGATGGATTCAACACCGGCAAGCAGGGCTACCACCCGGTCCCAGCCGAAGGCAATGCCGCCATGCGGAGGGGCGCCGAACTTGAAGCCTTCGAGCAGGAAGCCGAACTTGGTCTGGGCATCTTCCCGGTCCAGGCCCATCAGCTCGAAGACCCGTTCCTGGACATCCCGCTCGTGGATACGGATGGAGCCGCCGCCGATTTCGTTGCCGTTGCAGACAATGTCGTAGGCGTAGGACAGGGCAGATTCCGGGTCCTTGTCGAAGGAGTCCATGAACTCGGGCTTCGGCGAGGTGAAAGCGTGGTGGACGGCTGTCCACTTGCCCGCGCCCACAGCCACGTCGCCGGAGGCAACGGCAGCCGCCGCCGGCTCAAACATGGGGGCGTCAACCACCCAGCAGAAGGCCCAGTCACTGGGGTTGATCAGGCCGGTGCGGTGCCCGATCTCCACGCGTGCGGCACCCAGGAGGGCGCGCGCCGCTGACTTCTCGCCCGCGGCGAAGAAGATGCAGTCGCCCGGCTTTGCGCCAACAGCGTCCGCCAGGCCTGCGCGTTCGGTGTCCGTCAGGTTCTTGGCAACCGGACCGGCCAGCTCGCCGTCTTCCTTGAACAGGACGTAAGCCAGGCCCTTGTGGCCGCGCTGCTTGGCGAATTCCTGCCAGCCGTCCAGGGTGCGTCGCGGCTGGGACGCACCACCGGGCATCACCACGGCCCCGACATACGGAGCCTTGAAGACGCCGAAATCGGTGTCCTTGAAGAATTCGGTCAGTTCGGTGAGCTCCACCCCAAAACGCAGATCGGGCTTGTCCGAGCCGTACCGCGCCATCGCGTCCGCATAGGTGATGCGCTCGATGGGCGTGGGGATCTCGACGTCGATCAGCTTCCACAGTGCCTTAACGATGTTTTCACCCAGGGCGATGATGTCGTCCTGGTCCACGAAGCTGGCTTCGATGTCCAGCTGGGTGAATTCCGGCTGGCGGTCGGCGCGGAAGTCCTCATCGCGGTAGCAGCGCGCGATCTGGTAGTACTTCTCGAAG
>DASSIA010000053.1:0-6126 GCA_035692345.1 Arthrobacter sp.
GACGAACTCGATGTGCCGGATGGTGGCGCGGCTCAGGTGGGGGTACTGGACCACGGCCACCTGGTTGGTCAGTTGCGACAGCAGACGGACCGTCCGGTCCAGGACGTCATCGAGATCGTCCGAGCCCTCCAGCAGTGATTGGATGGCCCGCCGTTCTGCCTGCGACAGCGGCTTGACCGCTGAAATCTGGTCCACAAACAGCCGGTAGCCCTTGTCCGTGGGAATCCGGCCGGCACTGGTGTGCGGGGCAGTGATCAGGCCGTCATCCTCAAGGGCCGCCATGTCATTGCGGATGGTGGCGCTGGAGACGCCGAGGTGATGGCGCTCGACAAGCGCTTTGGAACCCACTGGCTCGCGGGAGTGGACATAGTCCTCCACGATGGCGCGAAGGACTTCGAGTTTGCGCGGCTCGCTCACCGTCCACCTCCATCCATGGTCCAGGGGTTCTCTGCGCAGAGGTCCGTCTGCACATCGGGGTTAGCACTCGACATGCCTAAGTGCTAACAGTCTAATATGACTGACCCCGTTGTTAGCATTGGTACCGCTCCGGGCGAAATTCCGGACCAGGATCTAGCGCAAGGCGGAGTCAATCCATGCAATACCAGAACTGGGGGCCGCAGGAGATCACCGCGCCCGTCAGGCAGGAACTTCCCGAGGTTCCCGTCGAACGCGGCATGGTCCTGGAGGACGTCCAGTCCGGCTGGGTGGGGGCTGTCACCCGGGTGGAGAAATCCGGCGGCATGCACGTAGTGGCCCTCGAAGACCGACGGGGCAAGTCCCGTTCCTTCAAGCTTGGTTACGGGTTCCTCCTGGAAGGTCAGCCCATCAGGCTGATGCCGCCCGCTCCCCGGCAGGCCGCCGCTCCCGCAGGCGCGGGCCGGACGGCGTCCGGTTCCGTCCGTGTGGCGGGCCAGCGTGCCCAGGTGGCCAAGGCGAGCAGGATCTGGGTGGAGGGAAAGCACGACGCCGAACTCGTGGAAAAAGTCTGGGGTGACGATCTCCGGGTGGAGGGCATCGTCGTCGAACCTTTGCACGGCATTGATGACCTTGCGGGGGCCGTGGCAGCGTTCGGTCCCGGTCCTGGCCGCCGGCTGGGCGTCCTGGTGGACCACTTGGTGCCGGACTCCAAAGAGTGGCGTATCGCCGCAGCCGTGATGGCGTCCCCCGGCGCTGCCGGCAATGTCCTGATCGTCGGGCACCCTTACGTTGACGTGTGGCAGGCCATCCGGCCCGCTGTCCTCGGGATCGACCAATGGCCCGTGGTGCCGCGGGGGCAGGACTGGAAGACCGGCATCCTGGCCGCGTTCGGCTGGCCGCACGCCACCAAGGAGGACGTCGGGCTGGGCTGGCAAAAGTTGCTGGGGGCCGTCCGCAGCTATGCGGACCTGGAGGCATCACTGCTCGGGAGGGTGGAGGAAGTCATCGACTTCCTGACTGTGCCCTGACGCCGGATCCGGCTCCGGGCGGCGGCATTTGGCGGCCGAACCAGTATTCTTGGTACTGCGGAGGCTGCAGTTGCTTCAGTCCGGCATTCTCCACCACAGCACCATTGCACTTTCGAAGGAAGAAACCGTGGCACAAAACGCACGCGAGCACCGGGACGACCCCCGCGGCCAGGGCCGTTCCGAGTACCAGGGCGTTCCTGCGAATGCACTGCCCCTGACGGCCAGCGAAGACCGCCAATGGGCCACGCTGGCGCACTTTGGCGGGATCCTCGGCTGCGTTCCGGCGCTGCTGATCTACCTCATCTTCCGTGAGCGCGGCCCGTTCACCGCGCAGGAGTCCAAGGAAGCACTGAACTTCAGCCTGCCGCCCACCATTGCCGCGCTCGTGGCCAATGTCCTGGTGTTCATTCCGTTCGTCGGAAACATCTTCGCCGTCATCGCCACCCTGATCTGGATTGCCCTGACCTGTTTCTCCGTTGCTGCCGGCATCCATGTCAACAAAGGACAGCCGCACCGGTACCAGTACAACCTGCGCTGGATTAAGTAATCCCCACCCGCTAAGCGGCGTCCCGAGGGCCCCAACGCGAGCTTGCGAGTGTTGGGAAGGGACCTCCGCGCTATCCTCGAAGGCTCGGCCAGGGAACCCTGCGGGCGTGGGCCCACGTTGCTGGCTTTAATCCCTAGTCGGGCAGAATCCTGCGGACTACTGCGTCCGCCAGGAGGCGGCCCTTCAGGGTCAGCACCAGACGGCCGCGGAATGCGGCCGGTGGCTCCACCAGGCCGTCGGCAATGAGGCCGGCCACAGCGTGGCGGCCGTGTTCGCCCAGGGTGGATGTTGCCAGTCCCGAGACGAGCCGGGCCTCGAGCATCACGCGCTCCATGTCACGGGTTTCGGCGTCGAGCGTTTCCCGCCCGGCAGCCGGTGACACGCCCTGGGCCAGCCGTCCCGCGTAGGCGGTGGGGTGTTTGACGTTCCACCACCGCACGCCGCCGACGTGGGAGTGCGCGCCCGGTCCGATGCCCCACCAGTCGTCTCCGCGCCAGTAGGCAAGGTTGTGCCGGCATGCCTGTTCCGGTGTCCGGGACCAGTTGCTGACCTCATACCAGCCAAGCCCTGCCTCGCCGATCAACCGATCGGCGAGTTCGTACTTGTCGGCGTGGTCGTCGTCGTCGATCCCCGGGACTTCACCACGCCGGATCTGGGCGGCCAGCTTAGTGCCGTCCTCCACGATCAGCGCATAGGCACTGATGTGGTCAGGCTGGTAGGACAGCGCGGTCTCCAGCGAGAACCGCCAGTCGTCCAGGGACTCCCCCGGCGTCCCGTAGATCAGGTCCAGGCTCACGGCAAGTCCGGCATCGCGCGCCCATTGCACTACCTGCGGCACGCGGCTGGGCGTGTGCGTGCGGTCCAGCACCTTCAGGACATGGGGAACCGCCGATTGCATGCCGAAGGAAACCCGGGTGAACCCGGCATCGGCGAGCAACTGCAGGGATTCCGGGGTCACTGAGTCCGGGTTCGCTTCGGTGGTCACCTCGGCGCCCGCTTCCAGGCCCCAGTGCCCGACGGCGGCAGCCAGGATCCGTGCGAGGTCTTCGGCCGGGAGCAGCGTAGGGGTTCCGCCGCCGAAAAACACTGTGCTCAGGGGCCGGTCCGGAAGACCAGATCCGCGCATGACAGTGACCGCGAAGTCCAGCTCCGAGACGGCTGTGGTGGCGTAGGCGTCCTGGGATGCGCCGCCGCCGAGCTCGGTGGCCGTGTAGGTGTTGAAGTCGCAGTATCCGCAGCGCACCGCGCAGAACGGGATGTGCACGTAGAGCCCGAAGGCCCGGCCCGCCGCACCGTCCGCTGCCTGGGCAGGCAGCAGACCGTCCGACGGCGCCGGGTCACCCAGGGGAAGAACGCTGGGCATCAGCGGGTCCCCCGCTGCGCGGTGGTCACTTTTTCTTGGCCTTGTCCTTCGATTCGTCGGTGGTCAGGGCGGCGATGAACGCTTCCTGCGGCACCTCCACGGTGCCCACCATCTTCATACGCTTCTTGCCTTCTTTTTGCTTCTCCAGCAGCTTGCGCTTTCGCGAGATGTCACCGCCGTAGCACTTGGCCAGCACGTCCTTGCGGATGGCGCGAATGCTTTCCCGGGCAATGATCCTGGAACCGATCGCTGCCTGGATGGGCACTTCGAACTGCTGGCGGGGAATAAGCTCCCGCAGCTTGCCGGTCATCATCACGCCGTAGGCGTAGGCCTTGTCCCTGTGCGTGATGGCGCTGAACGCATCGACCTGCTCGCCCTGGAGCATGATGTCCACCTTGACGAGGTCGGCCACCTGCTCGCCGTCGGCCTTCCAGTCCAGTGAGCCGTAGCCGCGGGTCTTGGACTTGAGGATGTCGAAGAAATCAAACACGATTTCTGCCAACGGCAGGCGGTAGCGGATCTCCACCCGGTCCTCGGACAGGTAATCCATCCCGCCCATCACGCCGCGTCGGGACTGGCACAGTTCCATGATGGCGCCGACAAATTCGTTGGGTGCCAGGATGGTGGCGGACACCATCGGCTCGCGGACCTCGGCGATCTTGCCGGTGGGGTACTCGCTGGGGTTGGTCACGTGGACCACCTTCTTGTCCTCCAGCGTCACCTCGTATTCCACGTTGGGGGCAGTGGAAATCAGGTCAAGGTTGTATTCGCGCTCGAGCCGCTCCCGGGTGATTTCCAGGTGGAGCAACCCCAGGAAGCCCACGCGGAAGCCGAAGCCCAGCGCCGCGGATGTTTCCGGCTCGTAGACAAGGGCGGCATCGTTGAGCATCAGCTTTTCCAGTGCATCGCGCAATACCGGGTAGTCCGTGCCATCCAGCGGATACAGGCCCGAGAAAACCATCGGCTTGGCATCCGCATAGCCGGGGAGGGACTCGGTGGCGGGCTTGGCAAGGTTGGTGACGGTGTCGCCGACCTTGGACAGGCGGACGTCCTTGACACCGGTAATGAGGTAGCCCACCTCGCCGACGCCCAGCCCCTTGGACGGGGTGGGTTCCGGGGAGCTCACGCCGATTTCGAGGAGTTCGTGCGTGGCCCGGGTGGACATCATCTGGATGCGTTCGCGGGGGTGCAGCATGCCGTCAACCACACGGACGTAGGTGACCACACCGCGGTACGTGTCATAGACAGAGTCGAAGATCATGGCACGGGCCGGGGCGTTCGGGTCACCCTTGGGGGCCGGCAGGTCACGGACGATTTTGTCCAGCAAGGCCTCCACACCCATGCCCGTCTTACCGGAAACCCGGAGAACGTCCTCGGGGTCGCCGCCGATCAGGCTGGCCAGTTCCGCCGCGTACTTCTCGGGCTGGGCGGCCGGCAGGTCGATCTTGTTAAGGACCGGAATGATGGTCAGGTTGTTTTCCATCGCCAGGTACAGGTTGGCGAGAGTCTGGGCCTCAATGCCCTGCGCCGCATCGACCAGCAGGACCGCACCTTCGCAGGCCGCGAGGGAGCGGGACACTTCGTAGGTGAAGTCCACGTGGCCCGGAGTGTCGATCATGTTCAGTGCGTAACTGGTGCCGTCGAGCTCCCACGGCATGCGGACCGCCTGGGACTTGATGGTGATGCCGCGTTCGCGTTCGATGTCCATGCGATCCAGGTACTGGGCCTTCATATCGCGGGACTGAACCACCCCGGTGTACTGCAGCATGCGGTCGGCCAAGGTGGACTTACCGTGGTCAATGTGCGCGATGATGCAGAAATTCCGAATAATGGCCGGATCTGTCGCGGCGGGCACCGGGGCGGTGCGGGCCATGGGAGACACGCAGGGTCCTTACTGTTGGCATTCGCGCGGCCGCCGCCAGGACGCAATGAAGGCACCCTGCGGGCGGGCCGCGCATGTGGAACCTCCAGTCTCCCACGTCGGGACGCTTCGTATTGCATTCGCGGCAAACCCGAACGCCGGCCGGCCGGATAGTCTTTCCCCATGCCTCTCAACCTCCGATCCCTGGCCAATGCCGTCCGGATGTCCATCAGGGTCCTCCAAAGACTTGGTTCCAGTGCGGCTGGATCTGCTGGACCGGGCGCCCCGACCAAAGCCCGCCAGTCGACGCCGGGCCAGGCATCGTCCGCCAAGGCGTATCCCGGCGACTTCCGCGGCACTGCAACCATCCGCTACGCCCCGAAGCCGGACGGCATACCCGACCCCGGTGAGGTTGTGTGGACGTGGGTGCCGTATGAGGAGGACTACAGCCGGGGCAAGGACCGCCCCGTTCTGCTGGTGGGCGGCAATGGCCCGTTGCTGCTGGCGCTGATGCTCACCAGCAAGGACCACGACGGCGGCAACCGGTCCGGTGAGTATGTGGACATCGGGACCGGCAGTTGGGACCGGCAGCAACGGCCCAGCGAAGCGAACCTTGGACGGATCCTGCAGATCAGCCCGGACGCCATCCGGCGCGAGGGTGCCGTTCTGGACCGGAGACGCTTCGACCTCGTGGCCGCCGGACTGCGGCGCCGACACGGCTGGAAGTAGCCCGCCAAAATGGCCAGCTTCCGGGGGTCTGCTATTCTTGATAGCTGTGTGTCCGTGCAGGTCGACGGCCACTGATGGTTGGCCGCCATAGGTATCCCCACGCCGCTCAGTCAATGGCCAATCTGAAAGCCCTCTAGACCATTTCCGCATTAAAAAGAGAGTTCACACGTGGCTAATATCA
>DASSIA010000054.1:0-3653 GCA_035692345.1 Arthrobacter sp.
GGCGGGGTCGGGTGCGTAGTGCTGCACGAAGTAGCGCGAATGTGAGGTGAGGATGGACGCAAACGCCTCTGAGCGGTCCGAAACGACACCCGCCGCCACCAGCGCGTCAGCGATGTGCGGCCTGCCCAGGGTGGCGCCGGGGGCCACGTGGTGGATGACGTCGTCCCAGGTCAGCGGGTAGTCCTCGGCGAGCAAGGTCACCATGCGTTCGGCCCGGGTGAGGCGGGCATCCTTGGCCTTGGTGATTTCCTCGAGCAGACCCGGGTGCGACGGATCATGCAGGTAGCTCAGCAGGTGCACGCTGATCCCCTGATCCGTCCGGCAGGAAACTTCCATGCCCGGGACCAGCGCCACCCCGTTTTCCAACGCTGCGCGGGACGCTTCGGCCCAGCCGTCGGTGGAGTCGTGGTCCGTCAGGGCGACGACGTCCAGGCCTGCCCGCGCCGCCGAAGCCATGACGTCGGCGGGTGTTTCCGTGCCGTCGGAAACGTTGGAGTGGGCATGCAGGTCAATCCTCACCTGCCCAGCCTAGACGACGGTCTTCGCTCAGCCGGGGTGCTGGTGAGACGATGGTGCGGTGAACGATGCCGAAAACACCCTGAACTCTGCTTCCCAGCCCCTCGATGAGCGCGTCAACAACCGCTCGCAGCGGCCCAGTTCCGCTGCCTTCAAAGCTTTTATGGCCAGCAACTGGGCGCCGGCCGCGCAGCAACTGCCGGCGCGTGACGCCGTGGCCAGCTTCGCCGCAACCCGGCGAAAGGCCATCTCCGAGAAGTTCAAAGGCGAACGCCTGGTCATCCCCGCCGGCCCCCTGAAGGTCCGCTCGAACGACTGCGACTACCGCTTCCGTCCCCACTCCGGATTCGCGCACCTTACCGGCCTTGGCCTGGACCACGAGCCGGACGCCGTCCTCATCCTGGAGCCAGCCGGCGAAGGAAAGGGCGACGACGGCGGGCACCACCGTGCAACCCTCTACTTCCGTCCGCTGGCCGGCCGGGACACCGAACAGTTCTACGCTGACTCACGATCAGGTGAGTTCTGGATCGGCGCGCGGCCCTCGCTTGCCGAATTCGAGGCCCTCCTCGGCGTGGCTACCGCCCACATCGATGGACTCGAAGCAGCGATCACCAAAAACGTTGGCGCTCCCGAGATCGGGGGGATCTCCATCCGCCTGGTCCGAAAGGTGGACGAGAACATTGACGCACTGGTGGACACAGCCCGCTACAACACTGCCAAAGACCCGGAAAACCTGGACCTCGCTGTCCTGGATGCGCTGGACGAAAAACTCACCGAAGCCCTGTCCGAACTCCGCCTTCTGAAGGACGAATGGGAGATCGAACAGATGAAGACGGCCGTAGCGGCCACTGTGGAGGGCTTCGTTGAGGTGGTCAAAGCCCTCCCCCGCGCCCTGTCCCACGCCCGCGGCGAGCGGGTCGTCGAAGGCGCATTCTTCGCCCGTGCCCGCGAAGTGGGCAACGAACTCGGGTACGACACCATTGCCGCCGCCGGCAACAACGCCACGGTGCTGCACTGGACGCGGAATACCGGCAGGGTCAACGCCGGCGAACTGCTGCTGCTGGATGCCGGTGTGGAAGCGGACTCGCTGTACACCGCGGACGTCACCCGGACGCTGCCGGCCAACGGCACGTTTACGGCGGTTCAGCGTAAGGTCTACGAGGCTGTCCTTGACGCTGCCGACGCCGGATTCGCCGCCGCCCGGCCCGGCACCAAGTTCCGCGATATCCACACTGCCGCCACCACGGTGCTGGCGGAACGCCTCGCCGAGTGGGGGCTGCTCCCCGTAAGCGTCGAAGAGGCCGTCAGTCCCGAGGGCCAGCAGCACCGCCGCTGGATGCCGCACGGCACCAGCCACCACCTTGGCCTGGACGTCCACGACTGCGCCCAGGCCAAGCGGGAGCTGTACCTGGACGGAATCCTCACGGAGGGCATGGTGTTCACCATAGAACCCGGCCTCTACTTCAAGGCCGAGGACCTGGCCATCCCGGCGGAGTACCGCGGCATCGGAGTCCGGATCGAAGACGACATTCTGATGACAGCCGCCGGTCCGGTTAACCTCAGCGCCGCGCTGCCCCGCAAGGCCGATGACGTTCAGGCCTGGATGGCAGGCATATACCAGGAGCTGGATGGTGGTTTGCCCGGCGGAATCAACGGCTAGCCGGCATGGCTTCCAGCGCATTCGGCAGGGATGCGCTGGAAGTCCATACCCCATGGTGAAGCTCTGGTAACACTTTTGGCAATCGCTTGCCAAGAATATTGCCTGTGAATACGCTGGGCGCGGAGAAAGAAAATCGTAGACTGTGATTCACGGTCTCGGGTCTCTGCCGCATTGTTGTCTTCAAAGGAGAAGTCTCATGGGTATGTCTAAACCACGTCGCCTCGGCACCATAGCCGCAGCGACCATTTCCGTTCTAATGCTCGCTGCATGTGGCGGATCGGGCGGCTCCGGCGGCTCGAGCCCGGGCGCCTCCGGTGGCAAGGTGGACGGTACCGGAAAAACCCTCAACGTCCTGATGAACGTGACCGCGCAGTATCCCCAGGAGCAGCAGGCCTGGTTCAAGGAAATGAGCGCAAAGTTCAAGACGGAAACCGGAGCCGACATCCAGTGGGAAACATTCGCTACCGCTAATGACGAGATGACCCGGATCCAGACATCAGTCGTCTCGGGCCAGGGACCGGACGTTTACGGATTGGGCACCACGTTCACCCCTACGGCTTATTCCACCGGGGCATTCGTGAAACTTGGCGACAACGAATGGAACGCGCTTGGCGGCAAGGACAGGTTCGTTCCGGCGGCGCTGGGCATTTCAGGCCCGGATGAGAAAAGCCAAATCGGCATCCCCTTCGTGAGCCGGCCGTTCGTCATGGCGTACAACACCGAGCTTCTGGCTGCGGCCGGCATCGACAAGCCTGCCACCACCTGGGATGAATTCACCGCGCAGGCAAAGAAACTCACCAAGGGCGACCAGTACGGTATCGCCGTTGCCTACAAAGACAACTTCGACCCCTGGAAGTACATCTGGGGCATGTCCATCCAGGCAGGCAACCCCATCATTGACGGAAGCAAGGTCCGCCTCGATGACCCCATCACCAAGAAGGCCTATGAGACCTACTTCGGTTGGGTGACCAAGGACAAGGTGGTTGATCCCGCTTCCGTTGGCTGGGCCAATCCGCAGGCCCTTGCTGCGTTCGCAGCCGGCAAAGCAGCGTACTTCCCCATGACGTCGCCACTGTCCATTCCCGCTCTGGATGCCTCTGCAGTCAAGGGCAAGTACAAGTACGCCCTGATGCCCACCGTCCCCCCGGGCGAGACGTCCAACCCCTCGGCCGGTAAGCCTGCCACCAGCATCCTCTCCGGTGACAACCTGGTGGTAGCTGACTACTCGAAGCAGAAGGACCTCGCCTTTGCGTTCATCAAGATGATCACCGACAAGGACGTCCAGCTCAACTACTTCAAGGTCTTCGGCCAGCTTCCCGCCAACCAGGAAGCCGCTAAGGAACTTGCCAGCAACCAGGTGATTGCCCCGGCATTGGACTCGGGCGCCAAGTCTGTGGCGACCCCGTTCAGCGGCGCCTGGGGAGATGTGCAGCTGTCCCTGACCAACGTGGTTGTCCAGTCCATTCCGGACCTCTCC
>DASSIA010000055.1:0-4357 GCA_035692345.1 Arthrobacter sp.
CAGCTTTCGGCCTCGCACTCAGCGGACGACGTCGAAGCGTGCGTGCAGGCGTTCATCAAGAGCCGGGCGGCGGCAGCCTAAGCAAACGCTCTATCACCTTTAGCGGCTTTCCACCGGACGCTCTCTCACTGTCTTGACGGCTGTCTTGACGGCAGTGAGAGAGCGTCCGGCCGTAGGGGCATATATGTGAGAGAGGGTCTGTTGCGCGTTACCTGTCGGCCGATACCGGCGTCTGACAGGATGGAGCCATGGCAGCACATTACGATGTCCTGATTGTGGGCGGCGGCATCGCCGGCCTGTCCCTGGCCTCCGCGCTCGCCGGAAGCTGCAGCGTGGCGCTGGTGGAGGCGGAGCAGGAGCTGGCCTACCACACGTCCTCCCGCTCCGCCCGCCAGCTCATTCCGAGCTACGGCCCGGACGTGGTCCAGGAGCTCACCGTCCGGACCCTGGAACTCATGGCGGCCCGGGACGCCCACCTGCCCGAACCGGTCCTGACGGCCCGGAGCTTTATGCTCATAGGCACGGAGGAATCCGTCCGCGCGGAGGCCAGCGGCCGCATGAAAACCATCACGCACGCCCGGGCCCTGGAACTGTGCCCTGTGCTGGTGCCCGGGTCCTTCACGGCCGCAGGCCTGGACACGGGATCCTTCGGCTGCAACGCGCCCCTGTTGCTGGCCGATCACCGGGAGCGGGCAACGGCGGCCGGCGCCGACATCATCACCGGCGCCCGCGTACATTCCGCCCAGCGGCTCGGCGCGGGCTGGGAGATCGGCGCCGGGTCGGAGGCATTTGAAGCCGATGTGCTGGTGAACGCCGCAGGTGCCTGGGCTGACGAACTCGCGGTGATCAGCGGCGTCGAAAAGCTGGGCCTCCAGCCGTACCGGCGCACTGCGGCGATTGTCGACGTCGAACATCCCCTGCCCGAGCACAGCCCCATGGTGGCGGCAGCGGACAATACGTTCTACTTCCGCCGCGAGGGCACGGACGTCCTGGTCTCGCCGTCGGAATCGGTCCCCAGCGGACCCGAGGACGCCCGGCCGCGGCCCGGCGACGTGGAGCGGCTGATCGCGCGGCTCAACGAGGTGACCACCCTGGGGATCCGCGGAGTCCGGAGTGCGTGGACGGGGCTTCGGACCGAAGCAGCCGACGGCGTCCCGGTGGCAGGTTTCGACGCCGAGGCCACCGGGTTCTACTGGCTCGCCGGGCAGGGCGGTTACGGTTTCCAGACCTCATCGGCCCTGGCGGAGCTCGCCGCCGCGCAAATCCTGGCAGGACAGGGCGCAAGCCACAGCACCGCCAACCATCCGGAATCCCGGACAGCGGAGGCGCTGGCCGCCACACGCTGGTCCATCCGGCGCTGAAGAATGGTCCCATGAGCACCCTGATTACCAACATCGCCGAGCTGATGACGCAGGACCTTGAACACCGGGTCCTGAAAAATGCCGCCGTGGTGATCGAAGGCGAACGGATTGCGTGGCTCGGCGCCGCGGCGGACGCTCCGGCGGCCGACGACGCCGTGGATGCCGGCAGCCGGGCCGTCTTGCCGGGCTGGGTGGATTCCCATACGCACCTGATCTTCGCCGGGGACCGGACTGCGGAATTCGAGGCGCGGATGGCAGGGGAGTCCTATTCGGCCGGAGGCATTGCCGTGACCATGGAGGCCACACGGCGCGCCTCCGATTTCGACCTCACAAGGCTGGCAATGGCGCGTGTGTCCGAGGCCGTATCCCAAGGCACCACCTACCTCGAAACCAAGACCGGGTACGGGTTGGACGTTGAGCACGAGGCCCGGAGCGCCAGGATCGCGTCCACCGTGGCCGACGAAGTCACGTACCTGGGTGCCCACCTGGTCCCGGCGGGCACCAATGCGGACGCCTACACCGATCTGGTCTGCGGGCCCATGCTGAACGCTGTCAGGCCGTATGTGCGCTGGGCGGACGTGTTCTGCGAGGAAGGTGCCTTCACCGCCGAGCAGTCCCGCCGGGTCCTTGAGGCGTGCCGGGCTGCCGGGCTGGGGATCCGCGTTCACGGCAACCAGCTGGGCGAGGGGCCCGGCGTGCAGTTGGCGGTGGAACTCGGCGCGGCCAGCGTGGACCACGTGAACTACCTGTCCGGCCGGGATGTGGCGGCGCTGGCGGACAGCTGGTCCGGCTGGGATCCGGCAACGGGCTCCGGCACCCGGGGAACCGTGGCAACCTGCCTGCCCGCGTGCGATCTCTCCACCCGCCAGCCGCTGGCCCCGGGGCGTGGGCTGCTGGATGCGGGCGCGCAGGTGGCGCTGGCCTCCAATTGCAACCCGGGCACGTCCTACACCAGTTCGATGGCGTTCAACGTGGCTACGGCCGTGCTGCAGATGCGCCTCAGCGTCCATGAGGCAGTGCGGGCAGCAACCTACGGCGGCGCGTTGGCGCTGCACCGGGAGACAGGGAACGACGCCGACGGCGAACGGGCGGTGGGTTCGGTCGCCGTCGGACACCGCGCTGACCTGCAGATGCTCAATGCCCCGTCAGCCACGCACCTCGCCTACCGCCCGGGCATGCCGCTCTCGTACGCTGTGTGGCGGGCAGGGGTTCGTGCACGGTAGTTGGGTCAAACCAGGGTGACGTAAGTTGATTGTTTATGTCTGTTATGATCATCAAACAATCACCTTTTCGTGATTGTTTGACGCTGAGAGGCCTCTATGACCCGCACTGACCGCCTGACGGCCATCCTGGATATTCTCGCCAAGACCGGCCAGGTGGAGGTGGAGGAGATCGTCTCGCAGCTGGCCGTCTCGCCCGCCACCGCCCGCCGGGATCTGGACAGCCTGGCCAAAAGGCGGCTCCTGACCCGGACCCGGGGCGGGGCCACCATCGGCGCCCTCGCCTATGACTTGCCCGGGCGGTACAACCGCGATGACCACGCCGAAGCCAAGGAACAGATTGCCCAGGCTGCCTCGGCGCTGATTTCACCCGGTGCGGTGATCGGGCTCTGCGGCGGCACCACCAGCACGGCTTTGGCGCAGATCCTGGCCACGCGCGAGGACCTCAACGCCCCCGCCCACCAGTCCACGCTGACGGTGGTCACCAATGCCATCAACATTGCCTCGCAGCTGGCTGTCCGCCCCAACATCAAAGTCATGGTGACCGGCGGCATCCTGAACCCCCGCTCCTACGAGCTGGTGGGCCCTTACACGGACATCATCATGCAGAAAGTAGTCCTGGACATCGCTTTCATCGGCGTCAACGGCATCGACCCTGAGGTGGGGCCCACCAATACGGGGGAGGGCGAAGCATCCGTGAACGCCCTGCTGGCCAGCCGGGCCCGGATCTCCTATGTCCTGGCCGACTCCTCCAAGGTGGGCGTCCGCGCGTTCGCGACGATGGACGGCTACGCGTTCAACCGCCTGATCACGGATTCCGGCATTTCCGCCGAGGACAAGGCCGCGTTCGAAGCCAACGGCACCGAAGTTATTGTGGCCCCGCGCTGACCACGGAGCGTACCGGGTGCTAGAAGACCACCGGCGGCGCATCCAGGACGGTCGCGTCCACCCGGCGCTCCACCCACTGGCTGAACGGAATATCCAGTTCATATTTGCCGAGGTCGGTGCGCACCAGGGTCCGCACTTCGGCGTTGTCCGGATTGTTCAGGGATTCGAAGTACTCCACCGACCAGTGGAACCAGCGCATGCAGAACAGGCGCATGGTGAGACCGTGGGTCACCAGCAAGGCGTTTGGTGCGTAGTCCGGCTTGGCCCAGTTGCGGTAGAGCGTCTCCATGAACGACGAGATCCTGTCGTAGACATCGGAGCCGGATTCGCCCTCGCGGAACCGGTAAAAGAAATGGCCGTAGGCGTTGCGGAGTTCCTTCTGGTCCTCGATGTCGCCGGTGATCTGGAAGTTGGCCCAGTCCTGCTCACGGAGGCGCGGTTCTTCGATCACCCGTTCCGTAAGGTTGCCAAGGTTGAGCGCCTCCAGCGTCTGGTGCGCCCGAAGGTACGGCGACACGTAGACGCAGACCTGCCGGCCGTCCAGCTCCCTGCGGATCCGTTCCCCGGCCGCCCTGGCCTGCGCCAGGCCCAGGGGAGTCAGCGGAATCCGGTAGTCCGGGACCCTGTTGTAGATGGACGTATCGACGTTGGCCGCGGACTGGCCGTGCCGGATCATGAAGATTTTCCCTGGCGCGCTCATAAGCCCCAAGCATAGGTGGGCCACCATGGACCCTCTCTCACATTTGGCGGGTTCTTGGCGGACCCTCTCTCACTTTTTGGTGAGGCTGGCGAGCTCGACGGCGGGCTGACCACCACCAATCAGCGAAGAACCAGAAACTACAGGCAAGATGGAACCATGTTGGTTCCCTCCCGCCGTCGGCTGCGGAT
>DASSIA010000056.1:0-13492 GCA_035692345.1 Arthrobacter sp.
CAGCTCGGCGTCAGTTATCCGAATGATGCCCACTGAAAGAGCAGGGCCAATGTCTGTGACTTTCTTGTAAATAGCTTTGACAGCGTTCCGATGGATTTCGATGCCGAGTGACAAATTAGTAAGTTCACTGGATTTATTTTCCGTTTCCCTAGACGGGCTGAACGAAGGAGTCCTAGGCTGGTGAAATCGTAGGTCTCAACGGTACTGGGGGTGGTACGCATGGCTAAAGCTCGTTCGCCGTGGCGTGCGCTCCGGCCGTTTCTGCTCGCCGGTGCGGTTACTGCCACGTGGCTGGCCCTATCGGCGTCCGCCGCCACCGCAGACTCGTCACACGACTCAGGTTCGATCCTGGGGGGCCTAACATCAACGGTGTCCTCCGTGGCGGCACCCTTGCCCGGCGCTGATACTCCCCTTCTTGAGGCTGCTCCTTCACCTACCGGACTCCTGCAGCCCGTCGTGGGAAGCCTGGCGGGCACTGCCGACCACCTGATAGCCGCAGTGCCACTGGTGAACAGTGCGGTTCCGGCCGGCACCGTAGCTTCCGTCGCAGTCCCGGTGGCCGCTGTGGTGGACTTGGCTGCGGATGACCTGCTTGACACAGTCGCTCCGCCACTCGTTGAAGCGGTCCCCGTACTTGAGCCCGTGCTGCAGCCAGTGGTCCGTTTGGTCGATGCCACGGTGGCCGAACTGCCGGTCGCGCCGGCCGTGCTGCCCGGCCTGTCCATTGACGGGATTGCCGTTGCCACCGATGCCGCCAGCATTACTGAAGCCGCAGCGGGACCCGTGGCCACTGCTGAGCACACCGCCGATAATGCACCCGGCCGCTCCCCCGGCACTGCCGTGCACCTTCTGGCCGCTTCGACCGCGCCAACCATGACCAGCAGCGACATGCTGCAGGAAACGCCGGAAAGTCCATTGGCTGGCGACGATCCGTATGCTCCTCCTGCCCCGGCAGGTCCTACTTCGGGGACAGGAAGCGGCGCGTCGCCATCCAGCCCCTCAGGCTCCGCTGCGTGGCTGAACGAGTTCGGTTTTGACCTGCCGCTCCCGGGATCAATCCCCGCCAGCGGTTCACTTCTGCATGCCCCTTCACCGGCGTCATTCGACCCCGGTTCCTCTCCTGACTAGTTGAGCCCAACTGCCCTTTTCCAGGGGTAGACCACGGCCTCAAGGCGCTCAAGGGCGCCCCCAACAACTTTGTCAGGAGACATCACCATGCATTCCAACCTTCGCAGGGCGCTGCTCAGCACCCTCTTTGCCGGCGGGCTACTGGCCCTCGGCGCCACCGCGGCCAGCGCCGCGGACACGATCACCGGAGCGGACCTCACCGCCACAGCACAGGTCTCAGCGGCGGCATCCGCAGATACGACGTCGTTGGGCCTGCTGGGTGGCTCAACGCAGCCGAATACTGCCAACGTCGCCGCTGTGGTCGATACCACCCTCGGGCTTGGGGGCGGCGTTCTCAACACCGGCGGTACCGGCGCCACCACCGACACCGCAGCAGCAGCCGACCTCACCCTCGGCACCACCGGAACCGACGCTGCAGCAGCAGCCGACCTCACCCTCGGCACCACCGCAACCGGCACCGACACTGCCGCAGCAGCCGACCTCACCCTCGGCACCACCGCAACCGGCACCGACGCTGCAGCAGCAGCCGACCTCACCCTCGGCACCACCGGAACCACCACCGACGCTGCAGCAGCCGCCGACCTCACCCTCGGCACCACCGGAACGACCGGAATCGCCGGCGATGTGAACCTGGGCGTGAACCTTGGGGGCCCCTTGGAAGCGCTTAGTGCCGACCTTGGCGGATCCGTCACCATTGGCGGCGGCACCGATGGCAGCGGAACGCAAGGTTCTGAAACCACGGGTACAGAAACGCCCGGCACGGACGCCACTGACCCGGGCACGACAGGCATTACCGGTAACACCGACTCGACGGACCCGGGAGCCGGAACGACGGGCCCCACGGGATCTAACGCGACGACCGGCATCACTGTTGTCCCTGCCGGCATGATCACCGGTTCCGCATCAAGTGCTGTCAGCACCACGGGCAGCACCTCACGTCAGGGCGGTACGACCACACTGGCAAAGACCGGCCTCGACGCGACCCTGGCCCCGGTGGCGCTCTTCCTGCTGCTTGCGGGGCTGCTGATGCTCAGGCGGCGCCACAAGGCCTAACCGGACTCTGCGCTCAGCAGGCCCGCGACGCCTAAACCACCACCCGACCATCCCGCCGTTCACGGCGTCAGCCAACCATCCAGAAAGGAGGTGGGCTACCGGAGAACCTAACACCAGCACTTATCCTTGTGGCCGGAGGTCCGGTTGAGAAGGTCCCCATGACTTCTCAACCGGGCCGCCGGTGTGCCGGTTGGGCGCCCCAGGGATGCGTTACCGACCGGTATCATTACTGAGGAATGAGTGCCGCAGCGCACCGGGAGGAACTGGTCATGGTGGCGAATTCGCCTAGCACCATCAGGAATGGCGTGGTCGGCGGACGGTATCGGCTCGGTGAGATGATCGGCCGGGGTGGAACGTCATCTGTCTATCGCGCGCGGGACGAGAAGCTGGGCCGGGATGTCGCCCTGAAGCTCTTCGCGCCCCATGAACCGGAAGCCCATGAGCTCAAACGCCAGGAAGCGGAAATCCAACTGCTGGCAACCCTGAACCATCCCAGTCTGGTCACGCTGTTCGACGCCGGCGCGGACGCACGCCTCCCTGACGAACCCCGCCCGTTCCTGACCATGGAACTCGTCGAAGGCCAGGACCTCCGCAGCAGGATCAGGCACAGTACTGTTCCCCTGGACGAGCTTGCCGTGATCGGGGCCGGCGTCGCTGACGCGTTGGCGTACGTACATGGCCTGGGCATCATCCACCGGGACATCAAACCGGGCAACATACTCCTGGTGCAGGTCCGCCCTGGCGAACCGCTGCGGCCCAAACTGACGGATTTCGGCATTGCCAGGATGACGGATTCAACACGGCTCACAGCCACCGGGACCATGGTGGGTACGGCCGCCTACCTGAGTCCGGAGCAGGCCATGGGTGCGCCGTTGTCGCCCGCAACCGATATCTACTCGCTTGGCCTGGTCCTCCTGGAATGCATCAAACAGACCATGGAGTATCCGGGCAGCGCGGTCGAATCCGCTGTTGCCAGACTGCACCGGGCGCCGGTAATCCCCGCCGCGGTACCAGCTGAATGGGCTGATCTGATCCGCTCCATGACGAACATCGAACCGTTGGAACGCCCTGTCGCTGCAGACGTGGAATCCGTCCTTCGCCAGGCCCTGGTGTCACCGGTGTCCGTGCCGGGCGAGCTCAAGCCGGAAACCACCAGGGTGTTGCCCGCCATGCCTTTCCGGCCGCCCTCGATCGCCATCACCGCTAAAGCAGAGCTGCCTGGCGGCCACGCCATCGGGGGCAACCCCCGCTCCAGCACCGGCGAAAAGGTCAGGGCCCATTCCCCCAATCGCCGCCCCGGAAGGCGCTTCTGGCTGGCCGTCGTCCTGGTCATCCTCGCCGTGGGAGCAGCCGCAGCGGCACTGACCTTCAGCCTGGCACCACAGCCTCGTCCCGACGTCGTGCCCTACCCAGCAGTCACTGGCACCCTGGGCGACCATCTCAAGGAACTTCAGGCGAGCGTGAAACCATGAGTCCGGCACGGAACGGGCGGCGACGCATAGCCACGCCGCGCGGCCTGACAGTTGCCGCAGGATTCCTGCTTGCCGTTTCCTTGGCCGCGTGCGGCCCGGCCGGCACCGGTCTTCAGCCTGACGCCGCTCGTCAACTCCAGGAAAGGGTTCTCAGCGTGAGCCAGGCTGCCGCCGGCAATGACCTGGCCGCGGCACTGAGCACTCTGGACAGCCTCGAGTCGGATGTGACGGCAGCGGTCGGCGAGGGAAACGTTTCTGCGGAACGCGGGCGCAGTATCATGACAGCTGCCGCTGCCGTGCGCGCCGACCTGACGGCAGCCAAAGCCATCGCTGACGCCGCAGCGGCGAGGGCCGCAGAGGACGCCGCGGCCCAAAAACAGGCCCAGGCGGATGCCAACAAGGCAATCCCCGCGCCGGTTGCGCCGGCACCAGCCGACGGTAAGGGGAACGACGTTAAGGGCAAAGGGAAGAGCAACGGCTAACTGCGCAGGCAGGAATTAACCCACCTGCGCTTTTTCCTGGCACCCAGGACAGATAGAGGCGGCGCCCCGGTTTCCCAGGGCGCCGCCTCTATCTGACTCGGGTCCGCTTAGTTGAGACTCGCAATGACCTTGTTCAGCGTGGCGGATGGGCGCATAACCGCCGACGCCTTGGCCTCATCCGGCCGGTAGTAACCGCCGATGTCCACCGCTGAGCCCTGCACCGCGGCCAGTTCGCCCACGATGGTCGCCTCGTTGGCGGAAAGCTCCTTGGCGACGGTGGCGAAGGAAGTCGCCAGGCCGGCGTCCTCGGTCTGCTTGGCCAGCTCCTCGGCCCAGTAGCGGGCCAGGAAGTAGTGGCTGCCGCGGTTGTCCAGTTCGCCGACGCGGCGGCTCGGGGACTTGTTCTCCAGCAGGAAGGTGCCGGTGGCCTTGTCCAGGGTGTCCGCCAGGACCTGCGCGCGGGCGTTGCCCGTAGTGGTGGCCAGGTGCTCGAAGCTCACGGCCAGGGCAAGGAATTCACCCAGGCTGTCCCAGCGCAGGTGGTTTTCCTTGAGCAGCTGCTGGACGTGCTTGGGGGCCGATCCGCCGGCGCCCGTCTCGAAGAGTCCGCCACCGTTCATCAGCGGCACCACGGAGAGCATCTTGGCGCTGGTGCCCAGTTCCAGGATGGGGAAAAGGTCCGTGAGGTAGTCGCGGAGCACGTTACCGGAGACGGAGATGGTGTCCTCGCCCTTGCGGATCCGCTCCAGGGTGAAAGCGGTCGCCTTTTCCGGGGACATGATCTGGATGTCCAGGCCCTCGGTGTCGTGGTCCTTGAGGTATTCGGTGACCTTGGCGATGAGGTTGCGATCATGCGCGCGGGTCTCATCCAGCCAGAACACGGCGGGCATCTTCGAGGCGCGGGCGCGGGTAACAGCAAGCTTGACCCAGTCGCGGATGGGGGCATCCTTGGCCTGGCAGGCGCGCCAGATGTCGCCAGGGGCAACTTCGTGTTCGATCAGCACTGCCCCGGAACCGTCAACGATCTGCACCGTGCCGGCGTCCTGGATCTCGAAGGTCTTGTCATGGCTGCCGTATTCCTCGGCGGCCTGGGCCATCAGGCCCACGTTCGGAACGGTGCCCATGGTGGTGGGGTCGAAGGCACCGTGCGCACGGCAGTCATCCAGTACAACCTGGTAAATCCCCGCGTAGGAGCTGTCCGGCAGTACGGCCAGGGTGTCGGCTTCCTTGCCGTCCGGGCCCCACATGTGGCCCGAGGAACGGATCATGGCGGGCATGGAGGCGTCCACGATGATGTCAGAAGGTACGTTCAGGCTGGTGATGCCCTTGTCCGAATCCACCATGGCAAGAGCCGGGCCGTCCTCCAGCCCCTTCGCAATGAGGGCCTTGACGCCTTCACGGACATCCACGGGCAGATCCTCAAGGCTGCTGAGGATGGCAGCGAGGCCGTTGTTGGGGCTGACACCCGCGGCGGCGAGCTGCTTGCCGTATGTTTCGAACAGTTCGGAGAAGTAAGCCTTGACCACGTGGCCGAAGATGATGGGGTCCGAGACCTTCATCATGGTGGCTTTCAGGTGTGCGGAGAAGAGAACGCCCTCTTCCTTGGCACGGACTACCTGGGCTGCCAGGAACTCGTCCAGGGCGGCGGCGCGCATGACGGTTCCGTCGATGACTTCGCCGGCCAGCACCGGGAAGGCCTTCTTCAGGACCTTGACCGAACCGTCTTCGCGGACCAGCTGGATGGCGATGGTGCTGTCGGACCCGATGACCACAGACTTCTCGTTGGAGCGGAAGTCGCCAGACGACATGGTGGCAACGTTGGTCTTTGAATCCGCGGACCAGGCACCCATGGAGTGCGGGTTCTGGCGGGCGTAGTTCTTGACGGACAGCGGCGCACGGCGGTCGGAGTTTCCCTCGCGCAGGACCGGGTTCACGGCGGAGCCCTTGATCTTGTCGTAGCGCGAGCGGACGGCCGTCTCCTCGTCCGAGGAGGGGTTGTCGGGGTAATCCGGCAGGTTGTAGCCCTGGCCCTGAAGCTCGGCGATGGCGGCTTTCAACTGCGGGATGGAAGCGCTGATGTTGGGAAGCTTGATGATGTTGGCTTCGGGCGCCTTCGCCAGTTCACCCAGTTCAGCAAGGGCGTCACCGATCTGCTGTTCCGGGGTGAGGTAGTCACCGAACACGGAGATGATGCGCCCTGCGAGCGAGATGTCACGGGTCTCCACCTCCACACCTGCGGTCGAAGCAAACGCCTCGATGATCGGCAAGAACGAATAAGTAGCCAGCATCGGCGCTTCGTCGGTGTGGGTATAGATAATCTTGGACATGCGCGGGCGTCTCCCTGAAGGTCGGCTGATTTTTTGGAAATTTGTTCTATTTCACCACCACTAACTTACCCGAGGACACGGCTTTGAACCCTACCGGGGCGGCCAGGCGCCGCTGCATTACAACCCGCATTACTGCCGCTGGGGCAAGGGAAAACGCCCGACGGCGACACACCGGCCAGCGGTGCCAGCCGCCGTCGTGCGCTGCTTCCTGTGGAGCCGGCCCAGGCGGGCGTTCAGTCAGCGCCGCCTGTGGGGAATATCACTGGGCCAGAGCTGCACGTACTTGGGGTCCTGGCGGCGCAGTTCCTCCGTTGCTGTGAACGAATGGACCGGATCGACGTCACGCAGCTGCAGGGCTGCGGCGTAGGCCTCAATGTCGGGAGAAGCGTCCTGACTGCCGTCGGCTGAAACATGCCGGCCGTTCACGTCGGACCTCTTGTCGGATTTCCAGAAAGCCATCACGGTGGGACCCCAATTCGCTTAGAGTCCGGAGCCCAGATCGGACGTGTCACTGTATAGAGAAAAATACCCTTCGCCAAGGGATTTGACCAGAGCGGCGCACCGGTACGGCCGATCCGGGCCGTGCTTGCGACGCATACTTTGGGCGTCACTACTATTTACAAATTTGTCATGTCTCGATAAGTTACATGGGTCACGCGGCGGGCTCTGCTGGGAACGCCTTCACCCGGATAAGACAGGACAATAATGACGCGTACCAGGTCTCTGGCGGCCAGCATCATGAGCCTCTCCGCAGCTGCCGTCTTGGCACTGGTGGGCGCCGCAGGTGCAACTGCGGCCCCTTCGGTGTCGGGCGACAAGTCGGCACCATCCGTGACGAGCGCTGCGGTGGACAGCACCGGAGTTGCCGATTACTGGACGGCGGACAGGATGATGTCCGCCGTTCCCGGCGACGTCCTCGCCGACAAAGCAGTGGAACGAGGCAACACCTCCAGCGCCATTTCGGTGGAAAAGGGGGCCTCCACAAAGGTCAAAGCCACCAAGGGCAAGCCGACCATCGCCCAGCTTGAGACGCCGGTGGCCCACATCGGCAAGGTCTTCTTCAGCATCGGGACCACCAACTACGTCTGCTCCGGCAACGCCATCTCCTCTGCCAACCAGAGCACGGTGGCCACCGCTGGACACTGCGTCAACGAAGGGCCCGGCGCGTTCGTCACCAACTTCGCGTTCGTGCCGGCCTACGACAACGGCAATGCCCCATACGGCAGGTGGACGGCCAAGGCCCTCTACGCACCCACCCAGTGGACCGCCAACGGTGACATGACCTACGACACTGGCTTCGCCGTGATGAACCCGCTCGGCGGACAGTCACTCACGAATGTCGTCGGGGGTTCCGGTGTTGCCTTCAACCAGCCGCGGGGCCTGACCTACAAGTCCTACGGATATCCCCAGGCATCGCCCTTCAACGGCACCTCGCTCTGGAGCTGCAACGGCACGGCCACCAATGACACCATCAACCCGCAGTTCAATACCCAGGGCATCCGGTGCGACATGACCGGCGGATCATCCGGCGGCCCGTGGTTCATCGGCTCCGGCTCGGACGGCCTCCAGAACTCGATCAACAGCTACGGCTACAACAAGTCGTCCGTTATGTACGGGCCGTACTGGGGCCCGGTCATCCAGGCTGCGTACAACGTTGCAGCGGCCGCCTAGGAACTCCTCGCCTGACGGGGAACCCCGCAACGGATCCGTCAGCCACAGCGAATCCGACCAGACGCACGGCGAGATCCTCGAGTACTGGACGAAACAACGGATGGCGGATGCCAAGCCCCGGGAGCTTCGGCTTCCGGAAGGGGGTCCGCGCCTCATGCAGCGGGGCGCGGACCCGGCACCAGACCATCCCTAGCTGCCCTTTAAGGCCCGACGGCGCCTGCCCCCTCTGCGGGGACAGGCGCCGTCGACGTTTAATCATCGATTGCTCCAACCACGCCTTTTAAGGGCTGGAAGGGCTGAAAAGGGCCCTTGCGGAGCAATCGATGAAAGGGTGGGCCCACGCCGGCAGGGTTCCCTGACCGAGCTTGCGAGGTGAGGGAGCCGGTGGGGACTAGTGGAAGAAGTGGCGTGCACCCGTGAAGTACATCGTGATGCCCGCAGCGTTGGCGGCTGCAACAACTTCCTCGTCCCGGACGGAACCGCCGGGCTGGACCACGGCGCGGACTCCGGCGTCGATCAGGATCTGCAGGCCGTCAGCGAAGGGGAAGAACGCGTCGGAGGCCGCCACGGCGCCGCGTGCGCGCTCGGGGGCGCCGCTCGCCTCTGTTGTCGATGGGCCAGCTGCACCGCCGGCGCCGTCGACGTCGGACTCCACCGAAACGCCCAGGGTGTTGGCGCGCTCCACGGCCAGCTTGCAGGAGTCCAAGCGGTTGACCTGGCCCATGCCGATGCCCACGGCTGCGCCGTTGTCGGCCAGGAGGATGGCGTTGGACTTGGCAGCGCGGCAGGCGGTCCAGGCGAAGGCGAGGTCCGAGAGGGTCTTTGCGTCAGCGGCTTCGCCGGCGGCCAGGGTCCAGTTGGCGGGGTTGTCGCCGTCGGCGTCCACTTTGTCGCTCATCTGGACGAGCACGCCGCCGGAAACCTGGCGCATTTCGGCCGGGTAGCGGCCGTAGCCTTCGGGCAGGGCCAGCAGGCGGATGTTCTTCTTCTTGGCGAGGATCTCCACGGCTTCCGGTTCGAAGTCCGGGGCGATGACAACCTCGGTGAAGATGCCGGCGACGGTGGCAGCCATGGCTGCCGTGACCGTGCGGTTGGCCGCGATGACACCGCCGAATGCAGAGACGGGGTCGCAGGCGTGGGCCTTGGCGTGGGCGTCGGCGATCGGGTCTTCAGCGTCGGCGGAACCAACGGCCACACCGCAGGGGTTGGCGTGCTTGATGATGGCCACGGCGGGCTCGGCGAAGTCGAACGCGGCGCGGAGGGCGGCGTCGGCGTCGACGAAGTTGTTATAGCTCATCGCCTTGCCGTGCAGCTGATCCGCCTGCGCGATGCCGGCCGGAGCGGCCTTGTCCACGTAGAGTGCGGCCTGCTGGTGCGGGTTTTCGCCGTACCGGAGGACCTCGGAGCGCTCCAGCGCCAAGCCGGCGTAGGCAGGCCAGTCAATGACGCCGTCGCCGTCTTCATCCAGGAACTGGCTGGCAGTCCAGGTGGCCACGGCGGTGTCATAGGACGCGGTGTGCGCGAACGCCTTGGCGGCCAGCCGGCGTCGGGTCTTCAGGTCAAAGCCGCCTTCAGCAGCCGCTTCAACAACGGCACCGTAGAAGTTGGGGTCCGTGACGATCGCGACGGCGGCGTGGTTCTTCGCAGCCGAACGCACCATCGCGGGGCCGCCGATGTCGATCTGCTCGACGACATCGTCCTGCGCGGCGCCGGACTTCACGGTCTCGACGAACGGGTAGAGGTTCACCACCACCAGGTCGAAGGTTTCGATCTCCATGCCGGCGAGGGTTTCCATGTGCGCGGGGACGCGGCGGTCTGCAAGGATGCCGCCGTGGACGCGCGGGTGCAGCGTCTTGACGCGGCCGTCCAGCATTTCCGGGGATCCGGTGACTTCTTCGACTTCCTGGACCGGGATGCCGGCCGCGGCGATCTTCTTGGCCGTGGAACCGGTGGAGACGATCTTAACGCCGGCGGCGTGCAGGCCTTTGGCGAGCTCCTCCAGACCGGTCTTGTCGTAAACCGAGATCAGTGCCCTGCGGATGGGAACACGGTCGATGGATACACGGTCGGGCTGCGTGAAGCTCACAAAAAGTCTCCGTCTGATCTCGCGGAACGATGCCGCGGTTGGTGGGGATAGGCCCAGTTTATCGTGTCGCACGGTTTGCCCCGGTTGCCAGCGGCAGTGTGAACGTCAGTGGGCCCGGTTAGAGTTTTCCCAGGAGGCTGCGATGAATACTTACACCACTGTGCCCAGCGGCGAACAGGTGGTCCAGGAACTGCCCTGGCGGTGGAAAGTCCAGGGCCGGATTTTCGTGATTGGCGGTCTCGGCTTTATGTTCGACGCCTGGGACGTGACGCTCAACGGCATCCTTATCCCGCTGCTTTCGACGCACTGGGCCCTGGCGCCCGGCGAAGTGGCCTGGGTGGGGACTGCCAACCTGATCGGCATGGCCCTGGGCGCGTTCGTGTGGGGCACCATCGCGGACACGATCGGGCGCAAGAAGGCGTTCACGGCCACGCTGCTGATCTTCGCCCTGTTCACGGTCCTGGGCGCCTTTTCCCCGGACTTGTTCTGGTTCTGCGTGTTCCGGTTCATGGCCGGCTTCGGCCTGGGCGGCTGCATTCCGGTGGACTATGCGCTGGTGGGTGAGTTCACACCACGCAAGCAGCGTGGGAAGGTCCTCACGGCGATGGACGGCTGGTGGCCGGTGGGCGCCGCCCTTGCCGGTTTTGTCTCTGCCGGCCTGGTTGCCGCGTCCGGTGACTGGCGGCTGACCATGCTGGTGATGGTGCTGCCCGCGCTCCTGGTGTTCTGGGTCCGGCGCAGCGTCCCGGAATCCCCGTTGTTCCTGATCCGCAAGGGCCGGCGGGACGAAGCGGCCAAGGTCATCGACGGCCTTGTGGCAGCAACGGGCGCCGAACCCCGCGCCTACAGCCTGCCCGACGCCCAGGAAGTTCCGCGGCTCTCCGCCGGCAGTGCCTGGCACCAGCTGCGCCTGGTGTGGCAGTTCAACTGGAAGATCACCGCCACGGCGTGGGCGCTGTTCTTCAGCATCCTGCTGGTCTACTACCTGTCGCTGACGTGGATGCCTCGGATCCTGATCGGCGCGGGCTTCGCGGAGTACAAGGCGTTTGTGACCACGGCGTCAATGGCGGCTGTTGGGTTGTTGGGTGTCATTGTGGCCGCGCTGCTGGTGGAACGTGTGGGCCGCAAGTGGCTCCTGGCCATCACCGGCCCCTTGTCCGCGCTGGCCCTGGTGATCGTGGCGATTGTGGTGGACATCCCCACCGCCGCAGTGTTTTGGCTGCTGGTGTTCGGGTTTGTGGTCCAGGTGGCCATTCCGGTGCTGTACGCCTACGTTTCGGAGCTGTACCCGACCGAGCTCCGCGGCACCGGCTTCGGCTGGGCGTCCACGTTTTCGCGGCTCGGGGCTGGTTTTGGGCCCCTGATATTCGCGAATTACTTCTGGCCCGAGCTGGGCCTGGCCACGTCATTCGCCCTCGCCGGCGGGCTGGTGCTGGTGGCCGTGCTGTTCATGGCGTTCTTCGCTCCGGAGACCAAGCAACGCCGCCTCGAGTAGCCCCCGGCGTCGTCAGCCCAACTAGGGGACAGCACATGTTCCACTGGGCCCTCATAGCGACGTTTACTGTCCCCTACTTGGGAGCCCAGCCGCGATCGATGAGCGCCCTCCGGACCTTGGCGACGGCGGCCCTCGCGTCGTTTTCCATGTGTCGTTTGGAGATGCGGACCGGAGTCCATCCTGCACGGCTGAAATCTTCTTCGCGGGCAATGTCGCGCACGATCTGTTCCGCCTCGGAGTGGCTCTCACCTTCGTACTCCACCGCCACACGTTGCACCGGATAGGAGAGATCCGGTTGACGTACGACGCCGGGACCCAGGTCAGTGGGCACGTTGAGTTCGGCTTTCGGCAGGCCAGCCCGTTCAAGCGCCAGCCGAAGTCGCGTCTCGGGCGCCGAGTCGGCCCCGATGCACGCCTGTTCCAAAGCCAAGCGGGCCTTTCGGATTCCCGGTGTTCCCCAGTGGCGATCGAGCATTTCTTCAAGGTCGGCCATTGTGCAGTGGGGCTCGGTTCTACCCTCAAAATCCGGCCTGGGTATGCGCAGCAAATGGTCGGCAACAACGGTTATCTCGTCTATGGTCATCTTTCGCGAGCAGTCCAGCCACGTCCGGGCCCGGCTCGTGATATACATGCCATCGGCTACGGCAATCTCGTCTTCGAAGAACTGGCCTTTATGCCCTATGACACCCCTTCGCCTGGACCTGCCCATGGTGTCCGGTCGCGAAATATGTATTCCCGGCTCATGGCTTCCCGGCAGGAACCCAGGGAACTCCCACAGCAGGAAGGCCGTCGCGTGGGATACCGCCGAAAACGGGGTGACGAGAGTCAGAGGCCGGGCGCGATCTGCGAGACCGGGCTCGTCGATCGAACTGGGGACCAGGATCTGGCGGCTTGGTGAGTCCAGATCTCTGTAGCGAAGGCGCCCGGCTGTCACGCCGGCGTCGAGGGCTTCCTGCCGGGTGAACGGCTTCGAGTTCAAGTGTGCGGGCAACGGCTGCGGGATCTTCATGAATCCATGCTGGCAAATCTGCCGAGACCATGTGGAGTTATCCACAGCCGTTTAAGGGCTTCAGCAAACTGAGGGACAGCACATGTCCCTCTGAGGAGTCAGTGCGACGTTTACTGTCCCCTAGTTGGGAAGGGGCGGGGCGGCGGCGAGCTGCGCCAGGGTGTTGACCAGCAGGCGGCGCTCCACCACCTTGATGCGTTCGTGCAGGGTTTCCTCGGTATCCCCCGGTTCAATGGCCACTGCTTCCTGGGCAACGATGGGCCCGGTGTCCACGCCGGCGTCGGCCCAGTGCACCGTGCAGCCGGTGACCTTCACGCCGTACGCCATGGCATCGCGCACGCCGTGAGCGCCGGGGAACGCGGGCAGCAGGGCGGGGTGGGTGTTGAGGTACTTGCCGTTGAAGGCATCGATGAAGTCGGCACTGACAATGCGCATAAAGCCTGAGGAGACCACCACGTCCGGGGCGAAGGAAGCCACGCGGGCCGTCAGCGCTGCATCCCACTCGGCGCGCGTGGGAAACGAGTTGAAGTTGACCACAAAGGTCTCAAGCCCGGCTTCCGCGGAGCGTTCGACGCCGTACGTCCCCTCCCGGTCGGCACCCACCGCTGCGATTTCCACAGCCAGCTCCCCGGACTTGACGGCGTCGATGACTGCCTGGAGATTGGACCCGGTACCGGAAACGAGGACTACGATGCGCATGGGTCTAGCTTATGGGCACGCTCGCGTAGGCTGGAAAACATGAACACCACCCCGGAACCGGCTGGCCAAC
>DASSIA010000057.1:0-10760 GCA_035692345.1 Arthrobacter sp.
TTTTATCCGCATGATCAGAGGAGACGCGTAAAGCATGTCAGGACACTCCAAATGGGCAACAACCAAGCACAAGAAGGCCATCCTCGATAGCCGACGCGCAAAATCGTTCGCCAAGCTGATCAAGAACATCGAAGTCGCTGCGCGGATGGGCGGGCCGGACCTTTCCGGTAACCCGGGCCTGGAACTCGCCGTCACCAAAGCCAAGAAGACTTCTGTCCCGGCGGACAACATCGACCGGGCCATCAAGCGCGGCGCCGGCCTGACCGGTGAAGTGGTCGACTACACCGAGATCATGTACGAATGCCGCGGCCCCCAGGGCTCGGCGTTGCTCATCGAGTGCCTGACGGACAACAAGAACCGCGCAGCCTCCGAGGTCCGCCTTGCCATCTCCCGCAACGGCGGAACCATCGCCGATCCCGGTTCGGTCAGCTACCTGTTCAGCCGCAAGGGCGTCGTCTCGCTGCCGAAGAACGGCCTGAGCGAGGACGACGTCCTGATGGCCGTCCTCGAAGCCGGAGCCGAGGAAGTCAAGGACAACGGCGACAGCTTCGAGATCCACTCCGAGCCGACCGACCTGCAGGCCATCCGCGATGCCCTCAAGGAAGCCGGCATCGAGTACGAGACCGATGAGGCGGAGTTCGTCCCGTCGATGGAAGTGCCCCTTGACCTGGAAGCTGCCAAGAAGTTCATGAAGCTCGTTGACGCTCTTGAAGAACTCGACGACGTCCAGAACGTCTACAGCAACGCTGACCTGAGCGACGAAGTCCAGGCCGCACTGGAAGCTGAGTGACCTTCCGCTGTGCGGCTTAGGGCGGTTGTCCCAGGGTGACCCTGCGCGTATTGGGCGTTGACCCCGGGCTCACCCGCTGCGGCATCGGCGTGGTTGACGTCGAGCGGAACAGGCGGGCCACCATGGTGGCCGTCGGGGTGGTGGGCACCTCTCCTGAGGAGACCCTGGACCAGCGGCTGCTGGTCATCGCCCTGGCCATCGACGAATGGCTCGACCGTTACGAGCCGCACGTCCTCGCCGTCGAACGTGTATTTTCCCAACTCAACGTGAGCACCGTGATGGGGGTGGCGCAGGCCTCGGGGGTGGTCATCGCCGCCGCGGCGCGGCGCGGGATCCCGGTGGCGCTGCACACGCCGTCGGAAGTGAAAGCCGCCGTGACGGGCAGCGGCACATCCAACAAGGACGCCGTCACCAAACTCGTCACCAAGATCCTCAGGCTGGATGCGCCGCCGCGGCCGGCGGACGCCGCGGATGCCCTTGCCCTGGCCATTACCCATGCCTGGCGCGCGGGCAGCGGCGCCGCCGTGGCCACCACCGGCCCCGGCAGCCTGTCGCTGACGCCGGCCCAACGCGCCTGGGCCGACGCCGAGGCGAAAGCGCGCCGCGCACGCTGAATGTCCGCAGCTCTTGCTAGGGTATTCGTAGATATGTTCGGATAGCCGGTCCCACCCCAAGAGTCCGGCAGTACACCAGGAGCCCGGCTTTGATCAGTTTCCTTCGCGGAACCGTAGCGCACGTTGGCCTTTCCACCGCCGTGATCGACCTCAACGGGGCGGGCATGAGCGTCAATGCCACGCCGCAGACCCTCAGCCGCCTCCGCACCGGCGAGGAAGGCAAGCTCTTCACCTCGCTGATCGTCCGTGAGGATTCGCTGACCCTGTTCGGCTTTGCTTCCGACGACGAACGCGAAGTCTTTGATGTCCTGCTCAGCGTCAGCGGCGTGGGTCCGCGGCTCGCACTGGCGGTGCTCGCCGTGCATGAGCCGGAGGCAATCCGGGTTGCCGCCCACACCGGAGACAGCAAAACGTTCACCAAGGTGCCCGGCATTGGCCCGAAAGTGGCCGGCAGGATCGTGCTGGAACTGGCCGGCAAACTGGTGCCGCACGGCACGGCCGGTACCCCTGGTACTTCCACTCCGGCGCAAGCTGCCTGGAAGCCACAGGTGGTGGCGGCCATGACAAGCCTTGGCTGGTCGGAAAAGGATGCCGCTGCAAGCATCGAGAAGGCCCTTGCCGACGATCCCGAGGTTGAATTCCGCGGGAATGTGGCCGAAATCCTGCGGACCACGCTGCGCTGGCTCGGGCAGGACGGTGCGCGGGCCGGCAACCGCGTAGGCAGCCGTGGCTGAGCCGTCGGTAGTGGCGGCGGGGGAGGAGCCCGAGGAACGGGCGATTGAAGCCGCCCTCCGGCCCAAGAACCTGGACGATTTCGTGGGACAGCACCGGGTCCGCAGGCAGCTTTCCTTGGTTCTGCAGGCCTCACGGATGCGCGGACGCAGTGCGGACCATGTGCTGTTTTCCGGCCCTCCAGGCCTGGGCAAAACCACCCTGGCCATGATCGTGGCTGCCGAAATGAACGCGCCCCTGCGGATCAGCAGCGGTCCCGCCATCCAGCACGCCGGCGACCTCGCGGCCATCCTTTCCTCCCTTTCCGAAGGTGAGGTCCTGTTCCTGGACGAAATCCACCGGATGTCCAGGCCTGCCGAGGAAATGCTGTACATGGCCATGGAAGATTTCCGTGTGGACATTGTGGTTGGCAAGGGCGCGGGCGCCACCGCCATACCGTTGGAGCTTCCGCCCTTCACCCTGGTTGGTGCCACGACGCGCGCCGGTTTGCTGCCCGGACCGCTCAGGGACAGATTTGGGTTCACCGGGCACCTGGAGTTCTACAGCGTGGCCGAGCTCGAGCTGGTGCTCAGGCGCTCCGCCGGCCTGCTGGACCTCAAGGTCAACTCTGCGGGTTTCAGCGAGATCGCCGGCCGGTCCCGCGGTACGCCACGTATCGCCAACCGCCTCCTCCGCAGGGTCCGGGACTGGGCGCTCGTGCACGGAATTGAACAGATCGATGCCCGCGCCGCGTCTGCGGCGTTGGACATGTATGAAGTGGACAAGCGGGGCCTGGACAGGCTGGACCGTGCCGTACTCGAAGCGCTGATCACGAAATTCGGCGGGGGACCCGTGGGACTGTCAACCCTGGCCATTGCGGTGGGGGAGGAGACCGAGACCGTCGAAACCGTGGCGGAACCGTTCCTCGTCCGGGAGGGCCTCCTGGGCCGGACACCCCGGGGCCGCATCGCCATGGCCCCGGCCTGGACACACCTGGGCTTCGCTGTTCCGGCGGGAGTTTTTGGCCAGGAACCGTTGGATCTGTTCGATGCGGACCCGGACACCACAGCGGCCGAGGCCGAATGGCCGCCGAACGGCCAAGAGGACCGTCCTCCCAGCTTTTCCCTCTAGACTGGTATGACACTCGGCACGTTCGGGTCTGATTCCCGCTGGCTGCTCTGAAGAGCTGCTGCCTGCCAGGCACGCTGTTTCTGCTTCGGGAAACGACGCGAACGCTGCTAAACACCCGATACGCCAGTACAGAACGGAATCTTCCCTGTGGATCCAATGAACATCGTCCTGTTCGCCATGCTAGGAATCTTTATCTTCATGATGTTCCGCCGGAACAAGAAGACCAAAGAGCAGCAGGCAACGCTGCAGTCCAAGTTCGAACCCGGTGTTGAGGTCATGACCAGCTTTGGACTGTTCGGCCGGATCGTTTCCATGGATGACGCCGAGAACAAGGTTGTCCTGGAACTCTCGCCCGGGAACCTGGCCACCGTACACCGTCAGGCCGTGACCAAGATCGTGGAGCCGCCCGTCGAGGCCGATGCTCCGGCCGTCCCGGACGACGCTTCTTCCCTGACCACGGACGAAACCGGCATTCCCACCGCCGCCGAGACTCCCGACGAAACCCTGAAGCGACTCAACGGTGAGGGCACGAAGGACAGCTAGTCCGCGCCGCAAGGCAACCCGCGTTTCAACACCTCTACGGCTGCGGCGAACCGCCGGTAGGACATGTGGCTCCCGCCGGTGGTTCCTCCGTAAATAAGAGAAAGATCGACAATGGCACGAACTGGCCCCAAAAAAGCAGGCCTCCGGGTACTGGTGTGGCTCGGCGTAGTCCTGGCTGCGCTGACCGCGGTCCTGGCTGCCGGTACCATGGCCGGACAGGCGAGCTGGTCACCCAAGCTGGCCCTGGACCTCGAGGGCGGAACCCAGATGATCCTGGCGCCTAAGGTTGAGGGTGGCGGTTCGGACATCAATGAACAGCAGCTCAACCAGGCCGTGGCCATCATCCGCCAGCGCGTGGATGGTTCAGGTGTTGCCGAGGCTGAAATCAGCACCCAGTCCGGCCGGAACGTTGTGGTCAGCCTTCCGGGTACGCCGTCCACCCAGACAAGGGCCCTGATCCAGGCTTCCGCGGACATGAACTTCCGCCCGGTTCTCCTCAACGGGGCCGGCGCACCCGTTCCAACCGAATCCCTCACTCCTGCTGACCAGCTGCCAAAGCCCACCGCGGCGCCGGCCAACAGCAGTGACACCAACTGGATTACGGCTGACGTCTACCAAGCCTTCGAAACCCTCGACTGCGACAATCCGTCCCAGGAGAAGCAGCAACGTTCGGACCCCACGAAGCCGCTGGTGACCTGTCAGCCTGCGACGGCGACGACGCCGGCAATCAAGTACATCCTGGGCCCCGTCGAAGTCAAGGGCACCAACATTGTCACGTCCTCGTTCCAGCTTCAGCAGGGATCCCAGGGTGCCGTCACGAACCAGTGGGCAGTGAACATCCAGTTCGACAGCGAAGGTACGGCCAAGTTCAAAGACGTCACCCAGCGCCTGAACCAGTTCTATGTGGCCGCCGGTGGCGAATCGGGCAATGATCCCAAGGCCCAATTCGCGATTGTCCTCGATGACCAGGTCATCTCTGCACCGCGGTCGCTGGCTGTCATCACTGATGGCCGTCCCCAGATCACCGGTAACTTCACCGAGGTAACCGCAAAGGCCTTGTCCGATCAGCTGAAGTTCGGGGCACTGCCCATCAGTTTCGACATCCAGAGTGAGCAGCAGATCTCAGCCACCCTTGGTGGTGAACAGCTGCGCATGGGCCTCCTGGCCGGCCTCATCGGCCTGCTTCTGGTGGTGGTCTACTCACTGTTCCAGTACCGGGCCCTGGGGTTCGTCACTATTGCGTCCCTGGTGGTGGCCGGTGCCCTGACGTACCTCGCCATCGCGATCCTGGGGTGGACTGAAAACTACCGGCTCTCCCTTGCGGGCGTCGCCGGCCTCATCGTAGCCATCGGCCAGACTGCTGACTCGTTCATTGTTTACTTTGAACGCATCCGCGACGAACTGCGCGAGGGCCGGGGCCTGGTCTCCGCCGTCGAAAACGGCTGGAAACGTGCCAAGCGCACCGTCCTGGCTTCCAAGGCCGTGAACCTGCTGGCCGCTCTTGTGCTCTACTTCGTCGCCGTAGGCAACGTCCGCGGCTTCGCTTTCACCCTCGGCCTGACGGCCATCGCGGACCTGATCGTGGTCTTTATGTTCACCCACCCGACGCTGCAGCTGCTCGCACGCACCAAGTTCTTCGGCGAAGGACATACCTTCTCCGGACTTGACCCCAAGCGCCTCGGCGTAGTGCCGCTCTACCGTGGCGCAGGGCGTCTGCGGACGCCAGAGGCCAGGCCCGATGTGGTCCGCGCCAAGAACACGGGAGCGGCGGCCGAGGCAGCCCGCAGGATGACCATTGCCGAACGCCGCCTCGCGGAAAAGCAGGAGCAGCTCACGGGCTCCTCCAACGGCGCAGCCAAGGAGAACAAGTAATGTCCAGCAGCTTCGCCACTTTCGGCAACGAGCTTTACTCCGGCAAACGCTCCTACAACTTTGTCGGGGCCAAGAAAATCTGGTTCCTCATCGCGGCGGTGGCGGTGGCGCTGTCCATCCTCATCCCTGTTGCCAAGGGCGGCTTCAACCTTGGCATCGAATTCCGCGGCGGGTCCGAGTTCACAGTCTCCAACGTGAAGACCACTGATGCCGGTGCCGGAGAACAAGCGGTGCAGGACGTGGTGCCAGGCGCCATTCCCCGCGTGGCCAACGTAGCCGGCACCACGATGCGTATCCAGACGGACAAACTCACTGATGATGAGACCCTCAAAATCAAGGAAGGTCTGACGTCGGCCTACGGCGTCACAGACAACGAGGTGACCTCCACCTTTGTTGGTCCTACCTGGGGTGCCGATGTCACCAAGCAGGCGCTGATCGGCCTGGTGGTATTTGTGCTGCTCGCCGCAGTCCTCATGGCGCTCTACTTCCGTACCTGGAAGATGTCGCTGTCGGCCCTTTCGGGCATGCTGGTCACGATGTTCATCACTGCCGGTGTGTACGCGCTGAGCGATTTTGAAGTCACTCCGTCTGCCATTATTGGCTTCCTGACCGTCCTGAGCTACTCGCTGTACGACACCGTGGTGGTGTTCGACAAGATCCGCGAGAACACTGCGGAAATTTCCGCTTCCACCCGCCGTACTTTCGCCGAGGAAGTCAACCTCGCGGTGAACCAGACGCTGGTCCGTTCGATCAACACCATGATGGTGGCCATCCTCCCCGTTGGCGCCATCCTGTTTATCGGTGCCGGGCTTCTGGGTGCGGGAACGCTCCGTGACCTCTCGCTTGCGTTGTTTGTAGGAATTCTGATCGGAACGGCTGCCACCATCTTTGTAGCCGCCCCGATGTATGCCTGGCTGCGCCAGAGCGAACCTGACCTGGTGAAGCAGGCGAAACGCGTCGAACACCGGCGCGCCGCCAGCACCGACCGGGCCGACGCATCGGCCTCGCCCACAGGGGCCTGAGCCTTCGCATCACAACGGGCCGGACGGCGTCGGAATGCTGACGCCGTCCGGCCCGTTCGCATTTAAGCGGCGGTTACATAAGTGAACTGGCGGGGGAATAGACTGAGGTAATTAAACAGTCGTGAGGGGTGCTTCATTGGAAGAACGTTCGGCGTCGGTGCCAACGGCAGGCGGGGATGACAATCCGGGCCATGGTCTTCAGGCCGGGCTGACCGCTTCCGCACGCCCCGCGCCGGTTGTTCCAGTGGACAATTCGGGCGCGCGCCCAACCTTCCCTGGCCGCCGTGAACGCACACGCTCACGGCTGGCCCGGTTGACCGGCCGCGGCGCGGCAACGTATTCGCCGATTCTCGAACCGCTTCTGCGTACCGTCCGGGCCAATAACCCGAAGGAAGATTTCGACCTTATCCAGCGCGCTTTCGAAGTAGCCGAGCGCAGCCACCGCGGGCAGAAGCGCAAGAGCGGTGATCCGTACATCACCCATCCCGTGGCCGTTGCCACCATCCTCGCCGAACTGGGCCTGAGCGGAACCACCCTGGCCGCAGCCCTCCTGCACGACACGGTGGAGGACACCCCTTACACGCTGGCAGACCTCAAGCGGGATTTCGGCCCGGAGGTTGCCATGCTGGTGGACGGCGTCACCAAACTGGACAAGGTCAGTTTCGGGGAAGCTGCGCAGTCGGAGACCGTCCGCAAGATGGTTGTTGCCATGGCCAAGGACATCCGGGTCCTGATGATCAAGCTTGCGGACAGGCTCCACAATGCCCGGACCTGGCGTTTCGTCTCGGCGGAATCCTCCGCACGAAAAGCCCGCGAAACACTTGAAATATTTGCTCCCCTGGCGCACCGGCTTGGCATGAACACCATCAAGTGGGAGCTGGAGGATCTGTCCTTTGCGGCCCTCTACCCGAAGGTCTATGAGGAAATCGTCCGGATGGTGGGGGACCGCACGCCGGAACGGGAGAAATCCCTCGGCGTCATCAGGGACCAGATCACCGAGGACCTCCGGGAGGCGCGGATCAAAGCCACCATTACCGGCAGGCCGAAGCACTATTACTCGATTTACCAGAAGATGGTTGTCCGGGACAAGGATTTCGACGACATCAACGACCTCATGGGCGTAAGGGTGCTGGTGGATTCGGTCCGGGACTGTTACGCCGCCCTGGGCACCATGCATTCACGCTGGAACCCGTTGCCGGGGCGGTTCAAAGACTACATCGCCATGCCCAAGTTCAACATGTACCAGTCATTGCACACCACGGTGATCGGGCCTGGCGGCAAGCCCGTGGAGATCCAGATCCGGACGCACGAAATGCATCGCCGTGCTGAGTACGGCGTGGCCGCGCACTGGAAGTACAAGGACCAGCCCAACCGCACGGCCGTGGGCCCCGGCAGCCCCCGCGATGGCGATATGGGCTGGCTGAGGTCCCTGGTTGACTGGCAGCAGGAAACGTCCGATCCGGGCGAGTTCCTGGATTCGCTGCGGTTCGAGATCAATGCCCGGGAAGTCTTTGTCTTCACCCCCAAGGGGGAGGTCATGGCTCTGCCGGCCGGGTCGACTCCGGTGGATTTTGCCTACGCCGTCCACACCGAAGTGGGGCACCGCACCATCGGCGCCCGGGTCAACGGCAAGCTCGTTCCCCTGAACAGCGAGCTGAACCACGGCGACTGGGTTGAGATCTTTACCTCCAAGGCCGAGGGCGCCGGGCCCAGCCAGGACTGGCAACACTTCGTCAAGAGTCCGCGCGCCCGGAACAAGATCCGTCAATGGTTCAGCAAGGAGCGGCGCGAAGAAGCGATCGACCGCGGCAAAGAACTCCTGACCCGGGCCATGCGGAAGCAGAACCTGCCGCTGCAGCGCCTGATGACCCACGAGGCGCTGGCGGCGGTGGCCGCAGAGTTCAAATACGTAGATATCTCGGGGCTTTACGCCGGCGTTGGTGACGGCCATACGTCAGCGCAGTCCGTCATGGAGAAACTCGTTGAAAGCCTGGGCGGCAGCGAGAGCACCGACGATGACATCACTGAAGTCAGCATTCCCACGCATGTAACCAAAACCAAGTTCTCCGATTCCGGCGTGGTGGTCCGCGGAGTCGGCGATGTCTGGGTCAAGCTGGCCCGCTGCTGCACGCCCGTTCCGCCGGACCCGATTCTTGGATTCGTCACCCGGGGCTCCGGTGTGTCGGTACACCGCACCGACTGCACCAACATCTCCGATCTCAAGGACCAGCCCGACAGGATCGTCGACGTGGACTGGGCGCCCACCCAGTCAAGTGTCTTCCTGGTGGAAATCCAGGTTGAGGCGCTGGACCGCAAGTCGCTGCTCTCCGACGTCACGCGCGTCCTGTCTGAGAACCACGTCAACATTCTGGCGGCCAGCGTGAACACCTCCAGCGACCGTGTGGCCATCTCCAGGTTTGCCTTCGAGATGGGCGACCCCAAGTACCTCAGCCACGTCCTGAGCGCTGTCCGGCGCATTGACGGCGTCTTTGACGTCTACCGGACCACTGGCAATAAGCGCCGGAGCTAACAGGGCCAGTTTTTCCAGGGCGGCCCTTTTGTGCGGCACCCTGGGGCTGGCTTCGATGGCCAGGACCAGCAGGCGCAGGCGCACGTCCCGCTCAGGGCGGGCCAACAGTCCTGCCAAGGCGGGCAATGCCCGCTGGGCGTCGACGTGGAGGGCAATATCCACGGCGGTACGGAGCGGACTGGACACCATCAGCCCGCCCATACTGACAACGTCGAACGGACCAAGCCTGACCTCATGAAGCGTGCAGCCCCGCGTGTTCCGAAGGCTCGAAATCCGCCGTTTCGCATCCACGAGCAATGCCAGCCGGTCCGGTTCGGCCGCGCAGCCGTAGATCCAGGCCGCCGTCATCCGTCCGGCGACCACGCGTTGCCTGACTGCTGCGGGCACCGAGTTGGCCACCGTCCTTGCCCGCGTCTGGGGTGAAGCTGGAGCATCGGGCAGCGTAAATCCGTGTTGGTGGAACTGCGTAAGCACGCCGTCCGCTGCCAGCGACTGGAGTTCCGGCCATGTGAACGGCTTCCCCGGCGAGTACAGCTCCGGGTACCGGGGCGGTGAGGTAGTGGCCATCCCCCCATCCTGCCGTGTCTGCCCTTAACGCGCACAGGCCCGGCTCCGGCTATGTGGATAACCGGAACCGGGCCTGCATTCCAAGAAGTGGGGCGCTAGGAAAGCTCGCTGGCCGAGCGCTGGATCTGGTCAAGCCAGGCCTGCCTCGCCTCGAGGGCTTCCCGGGCCCCCTTGATCTTGCGTTCGTCGCCGGCCTTCTCTGCCTTGGCCAGATCGTCCTGGAGGCCGGAGATGGCGGCTTCCAACTGCGACAGGGCGCTGTTGGTGCGGGCCTTTGTCTCGGGGTTGGAGCGCTGCCAGTTCTCCTCTTCGGCGTGGCGGACAGCGTCCTCCACCTTGCGCAGGCCAGCTTCAATGCGTCCCATGTCGGCACGGGGGACCTTGCCGGCTTCCTCCCAGCGGTCGCGGACTGACTGGAGCGCCTTCTTGGCCGCGGCCAGGTCCTTGACCGGCAGGATGCTGTTCGCTTCGACCAGGAGCGCTTCCTTGACCGTGAGGTTGGCGGCGTATTCCTGATCGATCTCCTCGTTCGCTGCCTGCCGGTGGGTGAAGAACACATCCTGGGCCGCACGGAAACGGGCCCAGAGAGCGTCGTCGTCCTTGCGGCTGGCGCGCGGTGAGGCTTTCCATTCGTCCATCAGCCGGCGGTATTCTCCAGCGGCAAAACCCCAGTCGGTGGACGAGGACAGGGCCTCGGCCTCGGTGATGAGCTTCTCCTTGGCCGATTTTGCGGCGGAGTTGGTGCTGTCCAGTTGGGAGAAGTAGGCACGGCGGTGACGGTCAAAGACGGTGCGGGCGGCACGGAACCGCTTCCAGAGCGTGTCCTCATTGCTGCGGCCAAGCCGGATGCCGCTCTTCTGGGCTGTCTTCCAGCTTTCAAATAGCTCGTTCATCCGGGCGCTGGAGGTCTTCCACTGGATCTGTGCGGGATCCTGGCCCGAGATCTCTTCGGCTTCGGCCACGATTGCCTCGCGGGCCGC
>DASSIA010000058.1:0-2412 GCA_035692345.1 Arthrobacter sp.
CGCGAACGACTCCTCGCCGTCTTCGATATCCACTCGCCCCTGTGTCCGTTTATCGCGGCGGCCGTCGAGATCCAGGACCCGGACCACCCGGCACGCGTACTCGCCAGTGACTACAAGAAAGCATTTGCGGCGCGACTCACCGAAGCGGCCCGCGAGGCCGGCGCCAACGACCCCGAGCGGCTCGGCGAGCAACTGGCGCTGCTCCTGGATGGCGCCTCGGCCCGCAGCCGGGTCCTCAACACGGACACCTTCGCCACCGCCGCTGCCATCGCAGCCGTCCTCGTCGACAACGGCATCCCCGCAGTATCGGCACCGGCCGCCGCTTCGCTTAGGAACTGACCAGCCTGCGACGCCGCCCCGAACCGCTGCGCCAACTCGGGCCGATACGCCGAAGAAAACTCCGCACAAACTCTTCACTCGCTGAGTGTTGCGACCATCGCAAGAACCCGAGGATCGGCTTACGTGTGCATTGGGGTGACATGTAGGGCTACGAAAAGGCCGCCATTTATCGCCGCGAATCACATGGGAATGGCAGCCGCTTGAGTTCACAAATCAGGCGTGAGGCCGTTGTCCTGGAACTCCGTATCCTGCTTCGTGATTTCCCCGGTGGCCGTGGAGACGCTCACCCGGGGGCTGTCCCCAGGCACACTCGGTTCTTAGTTGTCGTACTGGGCCCAGGGAATGTTCCAGTCACCATAGCCGTCGTCGAGGGCGGCGTAGTCGCCCTCGGTGTTGACGATCTGGACCACATCGCCGGTGGTCATGTTGTCAAAGACCCAGGCGGCGCCGTCGGGCAGGAAGCCGATGCAGCCGTGGGAGACGTTCGTGTTCCCGATATACGGGTAGGCCGACTCCAGCGCCTGGTGGATGTAGGCGCCGCTCAGCGTGAGCCGGATGGTGTATTCCACGTCAGCTTCGCCGTAGTAGGCCGGGTCACCGGGCTTGAGACCGATGCTGGCTGCCCGGAAATGGTCGTAGCGGTTCTTTTCCATGAGCACCGCATAGCCTTTGGCCGAGGGGAAGCGCTTGTCCCCCATGCTGACCGGAAGGGTCTTGACCACCTGATCGTTGACGCTGAGGGTGAACGTATGTGCCGTGGCGTCGGCAATGGCGACTTTCTTGTCGCCGAAGTGGATATTCACCTTTTTGTTGAAGTTGGCAATCTGGCCTTTGCCGAGGTCCACGCCGAAGAGTTGCATGTCCATGGTCACGGTGGAGTTGGCTGCCCAGAAGGTCTCGGGGCGGTACCGGACCATGGTGTCGCTGAACCAGTGGAATGCCCCGGCCTGGCCGGCGCTGGAGGTGATTTTGATGGCCTTTTCCACGGCATCCCGGTTGACCACGGGCTCGCTGAAGATGATTTGAAGGGGCTGGCCGACGCCAACCTTCATGCCGTCCAACGGGTAGATGGCGGCGTTGGCCTCATTGGTGCTGGACACTGTGCTGAAGGCGTGAGTGGTGCTGGCTTGGCGTCCCGCACCGTCGGTGACCACGTAGGTGTAGCTGTATTCGGTATTGAATTTCAGCGCATCCGTCGCAGTCCAGGCGCTGCCATCCGCTGCGAAGGTCCCGTGGACGGTTTCGCCGGCTGTACTTGTCAGGGTGACGCTTTCGATCCTGCCGTTGGCCACCTTGAGCGACACCGGAGTGGCCGGGTTCACCTGCTTGGCGGCGTCGCCCGGGGTGACGTCCACCTTCACGGGGGCTACCACCGGCGATGCGACCCCCGGCGCGGACCGGACTGCCGAGGCACCTTCGGACTCGAGGCCCCCACGCGCGTAGCCCGGCGCGACGGCGGCGAACACACCGCCGGTCGCAGCAAGGACACAGACGGCTGCCACCAGGAGGATCTTCTTGGCGGTCCCCCGCCGGCGTGGCTTCACAACAGGTTCCATAGTCCGATCTTAACGCTTGGACATAACAACCCCGGGCGCGGCCTGCACCCGGGGGTGTCACACGTCAGTAACGATAGTGCTCGGGCTTGTACGGGCCGGCCACATCAAGGTCCAGGTAGTCGGCCTGTTCCTTGGAGAGTTCCGTGAGCTCCACATCGAGTGCGTCGAGGTGAAGCCGGGCAACCTTTTCGTCCAGGATCTTGGGCAGGACATAGACCTGGTTGGTGTATTCGCGTTCGCCGTCCGGCTGGTCCCGCTTGGTCCACAGCTCGATCTGGGCGATGGTCTGGTTGGCAAACGAGTTGCTCATGACGAACGAGGGGTGGCCGGTGGCGTTGCCCAGGTTCAGCAGGCGCCCTTCGGACAGGACGATGATGGAGCGTTCTTCCGCGGTCCCGGCGTCGAACACCCATTCGTGCACCTGGGGCTTGATCTCCACCTTCCTGATGCCGGGGATCCGTGCGAGGCCGGCCATGTCGATCTCGTTGTCGAAGTGGCCGATGTTGCCCACGATGGC
>DASSIA010000059.1:0-8198 GCA_035692345.1 Arthrobacter sp.
CCGCGCCTGCCGCAGGGATTCGATGTAGCCGCGGAGGGCGCCGGGGACGTTGCGGGCGCGGCCGGCGATGTGTTCCCAATGTTCAGGCGTTTCGGTGGGCATCAGGTCGAAAATCGCCCGGATGTCCTGGGCGGGGGAGGCAATGTTGTTCAGCTCCGCCTCATCCCAGCCCGACTCGTGGATTTCCAGCTGGAGGCCCAACCGTTCCCGCATGGCGTCCAGGGTGACGGCGTCCACCTCGTCCTGGGGTGCCAGGCCGTCCAGTGCGGCCAGGGCCTTCCGGGCTTCAGCCGCGAAAGCGGCGATGCCGGCGGGGGAGTAGTCCGGGTACTCGGTCTCGTGCCCCGGCAGACCCAGCGTGGTGGCGAACGCCGGGTTCATCCGGATGAGCGTTTCGGTGTAGTCATCCGCCACGGCATCGATGGCGGAGTGCGGACGGACGGCAGGGGCGGTTTCGGAAGTCACCCCACGAGCCTAACCCCGGCTCCGCCTCCAGGCGCCGGGACCCGGCGCCGGAGCGAGCCGCAGTTGCTGCCGGCGCACCCAGTCGCGGGCACTGGGCTGCCGGGCCGCCGCGGCGTCCGCGCTGCCCAGCGAAAGTACGACGGCGGTCAGTGCCGCCAGCTCCTCGGCCGACGGGTGCCCTTTGACCACAGAGAAAAGGGGAGCCTCGGTTTCGCTCCCCAGCCGCTCCCTAACCTCGCGAGCCCGGTCAGGGAACCCGGCGGCCGTGGCCCCGGGCTCAACCACCGATTTCTCCTGCATCACAGCGGGATGTTCCCATGCTTCTTGGTGGGCAGGCTGGCCCGCTTGTCGCGGAGGGCGCGCAGGCCCTTGATGATCTGGCCCCTCGTATCCGACGGTGCGATGACCGCGTCCACGTAGCCCAGCTGTGCAGCCTGGTAGGGGTTCAGCAGTTCTTCTTCATACTGCCGGATGACCTCGGCGCGCCGGGCCTCAACGTCGCCGCCGGCCTCGGCAACGGCGGCCAGGTCGCGGCGGTACAGGATGTTGACCGCGCCCTGGGCGCCCATCACGCCGATCTGCGCCGTGGGCCAAGCCAGGTTCAGGTCCGCGCCGAGCTTCTTGGAGCCCATCACGATATACGCGCCGCCGTAGGCCTTGCGGGTGATGACAGTCAGTTTGGGGACGGTGGCTTCGGCGTAGGCGTACAGCAGCTTGGCGCCGCGGCGGATGATTCCCTGGAACTCCTGGTCCTTGCCCGGCAGGAAGCCGGGCACATCCACCAGGGTGATGATGGGGATGTTGAAGGCGTCGCAGTGGCGGACAAACCGTGCAGCCTTTTCAGACGCCGCGATGTCCAGGGTGCCGGCGAACTGCAGGGGCTGGTTGGCCACGATGCCCACGGTGTGGCCCTCAACCCGGCCGTAGCCGATGATGACGTTCGGGGCGTAGAGGGACTGCATCTCCAGGAAATGGGCATCGTCAACGATCTGCTCGATGACGGTGCGCATGTCGTACGGCTGGTTGGCCGAGTCCGGGACAAGCGTGTCCAGGGCGAGGTCGTCGTCGTTAAGCTCCAGCTCCTGCTGGTGCTCCAGTACCGGGGCCTCGGAGAGGTTGTTGGACGGCAGGAAGTCCAGCAGTTCGCGGACGAACTCGATGGCATCGGCTTCGTCTGCGGCCAGATAGGTGGACGTGCCGGTGGTGGCATTGTGCTGGCGGGCGCCGCCCAGGGTTTCCATATCCACGTCTTCACCCGTGACGGTCTTGATGACGTCAGGTCCCGTGATGAACATGTGCGAGGTCTTGTCCACCATCACCACATAGTCCGTGAGGGCGGGGGAGTAGGCCGCGCCGCCGGCGGACGGTCCCATAATGAGCGAAATCTGCGGCACGACGCCGGACGCGTGCACGTTGTTGCGGAAGATGTCGGCAAACATGGCCAGGGAGGCCACGCCTTCCTGGATGCGGGCGCCGCCGCCGTCGAGGATGCCCACTACCGGGCAGCCGTTGCGCAGGGCGAATTCCTGGACCTTGACGATCTTCTCGCCGTTGACCTGGCTCAACGATCCGCCGTAGACGGAAAAGTCCTGGCTGTAGACGGCCACGGGGCGTCCGTCCACCGTGCCGTAGCCGGAGACCAGGCCGTCGCCGAGCGGCTTCTTCTTCTCCATGCCGAAGGCGGTGGAGCGGTGCACGGCCAGTGCGTCGAACTCTACAAAAGAGCCTTCGTCCACCAGGAGGTCTACGCGCTCACGGGCGGTGTTCTTGCCGCGGGCGTGCTGTTTTTCGATGGCTTCGGGGCCGGAGGGTTGCTCTGCACGGGCCTGGCGGTCGCGGAAATCGGCGATCTTTCCCGCTGTCGTTGTCAGATCGTGGCTCATCAGGTGTCTCCGGCTCTGTAGCAGATTGGTGCTGTAACAATGTGGTGCTGTGGGTGGCAGGTCAGGTGCGGGATTTAAGTAGATTCCACACAAACGACGAACCCTGTTGGCTAGTCTAATGACGCATCTGCGTGGGACGGCTGTAGAAAACCTACAATTTTCGGCCCTTTCCAGCGGCCGATCGTATGTTACTGGCCAGTAACATAACTCGGCTACAGTGGACCCATGACTTCCAGCAACGATTCCGCAAGTCCGTACCGGGCCGCCGGTTCCCTTCGGGGCCGCACCATCCTGATGTCCGGCGGCAGCCGCGGCATCGGGCTGGCCATCGCCACCCGGGCCGCCCAGGACGGTGCCAATATTGTCCTCCTGGCCAAGACCGGCCAGCCCCACGCCAAGCTGGCAGGCACCGTCTTCAGCGCCGCCGCGCAGATAGAGGCCGCGGGCGGCCAAGCCCTGGCAATCGTGGGTGATGTGCGCAGTGACGATGACGTCGCAGGCGCCGTGGCGGCCGCCGTCGAACGCTTCGGCGGGATCGACATTGTGCTGAACAACGCGTCAGCGATCGACCTCTCCAGCACCGACGACGTCGACATGAAGCGCTACGACCTGATGCAGGACATCAACGTCCGCGGCACCTTCCTGCTGTCCAAGCTGTCGCTGCCGGCCCTGCGGACGTCGGCCAACGCACACATCCTGACGCTGTCGCCACCCCTGAACCTGGACCCCTTCTGGGCCGGCAGGCACCTGGCGTACACGATGGCCAAATTCGGGATGAGCCTCACGACGCTGGGTCTTGCCGAAGAACTCAAAGCCGACGGCATCAACGTCAACTCCCTCTGGCCGTGCACGCTCATCGACACCGCGGCCATCCGGAACATGCCAGGCGGCCAGGAAATCGTCCAGGCCGCCCGCGGACCGCAGATCATGGCCGACGCAGCCCACGCCGTCCTGACCGGCAGCAACCTCGCCGGTACCCACGCGGGCGCCGCGGGCGCGCCCAGCGGCAACTTCTACACGGACGAAGAGGTGCTCCGGGCGGCGGGCGTCAGCGACTTCCGCCCCTACAGCCTCGGGGCCGCGGAAGATCAGCTGGTTCCGGACATATTCCTCTGAGCCGTTGTTCCGGTCATGTGGCTGCGGCAACAGCCACCGGCGGCGCCTGAGTCGATAGGATTCAACCATGGATGACGCACACAACCCGGGCAGTCCGTTGGATCGCGGAGCCTTGGCGGATCAGGATTTCCTGGCAGCCACGGGCATCGCCAGGATGGTGGTGGTGGACTCCACCGGTTCCACCAACGCGGATCTCCTGCGCGCGGTGAGCGTTGAGCCAACAGAGTGGCCGGACATGTCCGTCCTGACGGCCGAGTACCAGAGTGCCGCCCGCGGCCGGCTGGACCGGCGTTGGGAAGCGCCCCCGCTGAGCTCCGTCTCGGTGTCCGTGGTCCTGCGGCCAGCCAACGCGGAGGGCAGGCCCCTGCCCACCCACACGTATTCCTGGCTTTCGCTGCTGGGTGCCCTGGCGCTACGGGAAACCCTGCGTGAAACCGCCGGAATTCCAGCCGAGCTCAAGTGGCCCAACGACGTCCTGGTCCGTGGCCGTAAGATCGCCGGCATCCTGGCCCAGCTGGGGACCATGGGGAGCGGTTCCGTTCCGGCGGTCATTCTGGGGACCGGCCTGAACGTCACCCTGACTGCGTCGGAGCTCCCGGTGCCCACTGCAACGTCGGTTGCCCTGGAGGAACCGCTGACGGTTGATCGAACCGTCCTGCTCAAGAGCTACCTCGCCCACTTCTCAGTCCTCTACCGCAGTTTTTGCAATGCCGACGGCGACCCCACCGCCGGGATTGCCGGCGGCCTGTCGCTGCACAAGCGGGTGGAATCCGTGATGGTGACGCTGGGCAAGCAGGTACGCGCGCAACTGCCCGGTGACCACGAGATCATCGGTCACGCCTCCAGGCTGGATGAGTACGGCTCACTCCTGGTGGTGGACAAAGATGCCCGGGAGCATGTGGTCACCGCCGGCGATGTGGTCCACCTGCGCCCGTGGACCCCGCCGGGCCAGGATACCGAAAGCGGTTATGCGTAAAGGCCTCGTGCCGGGCGAGCAGGTCATCACCATCACGCGCCCGCAGCCGAGGAAACTGGCCGGCCCGGCCGCAGCCTTTATTGCAGCCCCGGCGGCTGCGGCCTTTGCCAGTGCCTGGACCATACGGGGCGGGGCCACGGCGCTGACGCCGATGGTTTCCGCTGACTGGACGCCGTGGATCGTCCTTGTATTCGTCCTGGCCGCAGCGTGGATATGGTTGGCCTATTGCCTGCCCAGGCTGCTGCGGTGGCAGGGAACCCGGTACATACTGACGAGCCGGCGGATTGTTGCCCGCTACGGCATGGTGCGGCGCCGGGACGAGCAGGTCAACCTCGCGTCGATCCGCAACGTGACGGTCCGCCAGTCGGTGCTGCAGCGCATATTGCGCTCAGGGAATATATCCTTGGAAACCGGGTATCAAGGAGTTTTGTATATCCAGGACGTCCCGGAAGCAGCACGGTTCCGGGATTTTGTGCTGGATGCGGTTGACGAACTGCCTGCGGGCGGGGACCCGGAGACTGATGGGATACCGGACTTTACAGACGAAGCATTGCCGTGGGAGTTGAGAGAAGGTGGAGACGATGAACGATGAGGACCAGCAGGAAGAAGCGGACCTGCCAGCTCCCGCCGTGACCGAGCCTGCCCACCCGTCAACCGGCACGCTGTCGCCCGAACGCGTGGCGGCCAAAGCGCTCGAGTCCCGGCTGTTGGGCGGCGAACGGAAGTTACGGCGCCGTGAGGTGGCCGCCGGGGCCGGCCTGTCCCTCCTTTCGGCCCGGAAACTGTGGCGCGCCCTGGGCTTCCCCAACTTCGGTGACGAAGACGTTGCGTTCACCGAGCGAGACCAGGCCGCACTGTCCACCGTGGTTGACCTGGTCCGCACCGGGGTCCTGACTGAAGAAGCTGCCATTTCCGTGACCCGGTCCATCGGGCAGATGACGGACCGAATGGTGGTCTGGCAGATCGAAGCCCTGGTGGAGGACATGGTCCACGAACAGGGCGTCACCGACGCCGTGGCCCGCAAGAGACTTGTCAAGGAGCTGCCGTCCCTGCTCGACGCGCTGGAACACATGCTTGTCTACTCGTGGCGGCGGCAGCTCAACGCCGGCGTCCAGCGCCTGGCCGTGCGCGCCGAGGCAGGCCTGCAGGCCAGCGAAGAGGGCCGTGAGGGTGACGAAGACGATGCCCCGCTGCCGTTGGCACGCGCCGTTGGCTTCGCTGACCTGGTGTCCTACACCAGCCTGTCCCGCCGGATGAATGAAAAGACCCTCGCCCGGCTGGTCCAGCGCTTTGAGAACAAATGCGCCGAGATCATTTCCGTTGGCGGAGGCCGCCTGGTCAAGACCGTCGGCGACGAAGTCCTGTACATCGCCGAGACGCCGGCCGCAGGAGCCGAAATCTCGCTGGCCCTTGCACAGGCGTTCACCGAAGATGAGATCCTGCCGGAAGCGCGGGTGGCGATGGTCTGGGGCAGGATACTGTCCCGGCTGGGCGACATCTATGGCCCCACGGTCAACCTCGCCGCCCGGCTCACAACCTTGGCGGATCCCGGAACGGTGCTGATCGACTCCATGACCGCTTCCGCGCTTGACCAGGACAAACGCTTCGTCCTTGTCCCGCAGCCTGCTGAAAATGTGCGTGGTTTCGGCGAAATCCATCCGGTGCTCCTGGCCCGCGGACAGGGCAAGGGCCTGGTCGTCGACTAGCAGGTAACCGGCCCCAGGCATTTATCCATTTGATGGTGGATTCGGCTATAGTCGGTTGTGCCCGGCTGCAGCGGACCGTACATCGGCCCGGCCGGGCGGCTTACCTGGGGAGAAACCGGCCATGAAACTTCGCAGATCGGGGCGCGCAACAAATCCGCGTGCCTCAAACCTGCGTGCCAAAAACCGTGCTGCCTGGACGCCGCGGCGCCCCATCAGCGGTTCCCGCGGCAGGGGAGCTCTCCCCATCGCGGCCGCCGGCATGCTTCGCTAGGCTGGCGCGGGGAACAGAGAGCCCGTTATCGGTCTCTGGAGGGGCTGGCCTGGGGGCCGCCACACAATTGAGGGAATAGTAACGCTGTGACAACACTGCTGGGGAAGTTCGGTCTCAAGAAGCGCCACAACAAGTTCGTTGCGGGTTCGGCCTTTGCGGCTGCGGGCGCCGTGTTGGTTGCCGCTGCGATCATCTATCCGGGGTTCAAGACCACTGAGGTGGAGTTGAACGACGGCGGCGTATGGGTGGTCAGCAAGTCCAGGAATGCCGTGGGCCGGCTTAATTATCCGTCCCGTGTTCTTGATGGTGCGGTGACGCCCGCGAGTACCCGTTTCGACATCCTGCAGAACGCCGGGGACGTGTTTGTCGATGATGAGACGGGTTCGACGCTGAACCAGGTTTCGCCGGCAAACATGCGGCTGGGCGGGGACAAACAGCTGCCGGGTTCGGCGGAGGTGAGTTTTGGTGCGTCGGTGATTTCCGTAACGGACGCGGCGAAGGGCAAGGTCTGGGCGCTTTCGCCGTCCACGGTAAATGGTTTTGACCAGGAAGCAACCGAGCCGGTGATCGTGGGTTCCGAGGGCCTGGTCTCCGCAGTCGGGACCGATGACCGGATCTACAGTGCCGATCCCAAATCGGGCGCAGTGACAGTCACGTCGGTGGATGCGAACGGCGAGGTGGTGTCCTCCGATTCCAGTACCTGGGGTGAGCTTAAGGGTGCCGGTGATCTGCAGATCACGGTGGTGGGGGACAAGCCGGTGGTGTTGGATGCTGCTGCGGGGAAGTTGTTCCTGCCGGGCGGTAAGCGGCTGCAGTTGGACAACGCGCGGGACGCGAAACTGCAGCAGGGCGGTCCGGGCAGTGATTTTGTGGCGGTCTCGACGCGGAAGGCGTTGCTGAAGCAGCCGTTGGATGGTTCGACGGCGAAGACGGTCACGTTTGATGGTGAGGGTGCACCGGCGGCGCCCGTACAGGTGGCCGGGTGTGTGCATGCGGCGTGGGCCGGGGCGAACAAGTATGTCCGGGACTGTGTCAACGACGCTGATGATAAGAACGTTGACGTGCCCAAGGCGAGTGCGTCGCCGTCGTACGTTTTCCGGGTGAACCGGGACCTGGTGGTCCTTAATGACGTGAACTCCGGGAATGTGTGGCTGGTGAACCAGAACATGCAGCTGGTGAACAACTGGGACGACGTTGTTCCGCCCAAAAACCAATCCGACGAGCAGGACCAGGAATCGGCGGACAACAACACCATCAACGTCCTCCCGGACCGCACAAAACCGAACCGGCCGCCGGAAACCAAACCGGACGCCCTGGGCGTCCGCCCGGGACGGACCACCGTCCTCAGCGTCCTGGACAACGATTCGGATCCGGACGGCGATGTCCTGACCGCCGCCGTGGGCGCGTCAGGGCCCAAGGCCGGAACGCTGGAGAGCATCTACGGCGGCACCGCCTTCCAGATCTCGGTTCCCGCCGACGCCAGGCCCGGCACCGAAACCTTCAGCTACAGCGCCGCCGACGGCAGGGGACTGTCCGCCAGCGGCCAGGTCACCCTGAGCGTGGTGGGTGCTGACGAAAACAAGCCCCCGGTCTTCAAGCGCGGCGGGGATTCCACCACCATGCTCGTGGAACAGGGCAAAACCGTCAGTCAGAACATCCTCACCGACTGGGTGGATCCCGACGGCGACGACCTCGTCTTGCTGGACGCCAAGGCAGACAACGTCCAGGACCAGGTCAAGGTCCGGCGCGACGGACTGCTCACCTTCCAGGACTCAGGAGCC
>DASSIA010000060.1:0-19270 GCA_035692345.1 Arthrobacter sp.
TGTTGCCGCCGTCGCCGAAGCTCCCGGGAATACTTGTCTCCGGCACTGTCCTGCGTTGCCGGACAGGACACGGATTCAGCGAACCGGCGTTGCCTCGGGCAACACGCCACAATGGACAACGGTAATGATTTCGAAACAAAAAGATGGTTGGCTAAAGGACATGTCAGACCTATTCCAGGATTACTCCGAGGCCGCGGGGCGCACCGGCGCCTACGACGAGATGTTCGCCCCCGGCCAGAAGGCCCGCGATTCGTATGCGGAGGTGGCGGATGCGCTCCGCAAGCTCTCCCTTGCGGACGTCAGTGCGCGCGCGGACTCGATGGCACGGACCTTCCTGGACCGCGGTGTGACCTTTGACTTCGCGGGTGAGGAGCGGCCGTTTCCGCTCGACATCGTTCCCCGCGTTATCGCGGCCGATGAATGGACCGTGCTGGAAAAGGGCGTGGCACAGCGCGTCCGGGCCCTGGAAGCCTTCCTCAACGATGTGTACGACAAGATGAATGTCGTGGCCGACGGCGTCATCCCGCGACAGCTCATCACCACCAGCGCCCACTTCCACCGCCAGGTACACGGCTTTGAACCGGCCGGCGGAGTCCGCGTCCATATTTCGGGCATCGATGTTGTGCGTGACGCAGCCGGTACCTTCCGCGTGCTGGAAGACAATGTCCGGGTGCCCTCAGGCGTCAGCTACGTGCTGGAAAACCGGCGGGCCATGGCCAAGGGCCTGCCCGAAGCCTTTGGCCAGCAGCTGATCCGGCCGGTCGAAGAGTACCCCCGCCGGCTGCTGTCCGCACTGCGTAAAACGGCGCCCGCCGGCGTCGACGATCCCACGGTGGTGGTACTGACTCCCGGTGTCTTTAACAGCGCCTACTTTGAACACACCCTGCTGGCCGGCCTGATGGGCGTGGAGCTCGTTGAAGGACGTGACCTCATCTGCCGCGGCAACCGCGTTTACATGCGCACCACGGCCGGTGAACAGCGCGTGGACGTGATCTACAAACGCATCGACGACGAGTTCCTGGACCCCCTGCAGTTCCGTTCGGATTCCATGCTCGGTTGCCCCGGGCTGGTCAACGCCGCCCGCGCCGGCGGCGTCACGATCGCCAATGCCGTGGGCAACGGCGTCGCGGACGACAAACTTGTCTACAGCTATGTTCCGGACCTTATCCGCTACTACCTCAACGAGGAACCCGTCATCGCGAACGTGGACACGTTCCGGCTGGAAGAGAAGGACGCCAGGGAGTATGTCCTGGACAACCTGGCTGAGCTCGTGGTGAAGCCCGTGGACGGCTCCGGCGGAAAGGGCCTGGTCATCGGGCCGGACGCCTCCGCCGACGAACTCGAGGCCCTGCGGAAAAGGGTGGTCGCTGACCCGCGTGGCTGGATCGCCCAGCCGGTCCTGCAGCTTTCCACCGTGCCCACCCTGGGCGGGGACAAGTTCGGTCCGCGGCACGTGGACCTGCGCCCCTTTGCCGTCAACGACGGCGATGACGTCTGGGTGCTGCCCGGTGGACTCACCAGGGTGGCACTCAAGGAGGGTTCCCTCATTGTGAATTCGAGCCAGGGCGGCGGATCCAAGGATACGTGGGTGCTGGCAGACTCACCGCAGGTGCCTGTGGAGACTGTTCCACGGCCCTCCATTTCGGTCCGGGAGCGGGTATCCGTCTGGCCAGTCGAGAGCAACTGGCGCGACCGCCAGCCGGAGCAGCAGCAGTGAACCCGGCCATCGAACCGGCACAACCATTCACGGGTTCATCCCCACATATTTCGGACGCGCTGGAGGTCACCGCGAATGCTTAGCCGTATTGCTGAGTCCCTGTTTTGGATCGGACGCTACGTCGAGCGGGCCGATGGTACAGCCCGCATCCTGGACGTTCACCTGGAACGCCTGAACCATCTCCCCATGGAGGAACGCCGCAGGGTGGCCCAGGAACTGCTTGCAGTCATGGGCGCCCGGCCACAGAGCGAAGACTTCGGCCTGCCCGAACTTCTCCACGCCCTGGCGTACGACAAGACCAGCGCCACGTCCATCGCCGGGTCGCTGGGTGCCGCACGTGAGAACGCCCGGCGCGCCCGCGAGACCGTCTCCTCAGGCCTGTGGGAGAGCCTGAACACCACGTACTACGGGCTGAGCCAGCACCGCAAGGATGTGGTGGGGACATACCGCTTCTGCAACTGGACGCTGGAACGGACCGCCATGGTCAGCGGGCTGGCCGACACCACCGTGAGCCATGATGAAAGCTGGCTGTTCCTGGTGCTGGGCCGGTCCCTGGAACGCGCCGACATGACCGCACGGATGCTCTCCACCCGGGATGTCCTTTCCGCAGGCATGTCCTGGGTCAACATGCTGCGGTGTGCAGGGGCCTACGAGTCGTTCCTGAGGACCCGCCGGGCAGCGTTCGGCGACCAGCACGCCGCCGAGTTCCTGCTGCTCGACAGGCTGTTCCCGCGTTCCATTGTTTACGCCCTGCGGGACGCCGATGAGTGCCTCGCCAAGCTGGACCCTTCGGCGCAGCGGGTGGGCTTTATCAATGACGCCCGCCGGATCGTGGGCCAGGCCCGCACCTTCCTCGAGTTCCACCGGACAGACGATCTGATGTCCGAGCTGCCCGAGCACATGGAGCGGGTGCAGAAGGCGGTTGCGCAGGCTTCGGACGCCATTTCCCGTAAATACTTCAATCAGGCGGACGAACTGGCCTGGGTGGGAGAAGTTTCATGACCCGGCTGAGCATCATCCACACGACGGCCTACAAGTACAACAAGCGCGTCACGCTGTCCTACAACGAGGCACGCATGACGCCGCTGACCGATCCCCAGCAGGTGGTCCTCGAATCGGTGCTCAAGGTCTCGCCGTCGCAGGCGGCCGTGAGCAACTACCGCGACTACTGGGGCACCCGGGTTACGGCCTTCGACATGCAGATGCCGCACGACCACCTTGAGGTCATCTCCAACATCACCGTTGAAGTGCACCGGGCTGAAAAAATCCCGGCCGACGCCGACATCGCCGGCTGGGATGTCCTGGCTTCGGCTGAAACGCTGAACACGTTCAGCGACTGGCTCCCGCAGTCGCAGCTGAGCGGTCCGGGCGACGAAGTCCTGGGCATCATTCCAGGCGTTGTGGCAGGCAAGAACCCACACGAGGCGGCGATGGCCATCTTTGATTGGATGCGCGGCGAGATGACCTACATGTCCGGTTCCACGGCGGTCACTACCAACGCCGAGGAGGCCTGGGGACAGCGGCAGGGCGTCTGCCAGGACCTCGCGCACCTCGCCATCGGCGCGCTGCGCAGCTGCGGCATCCCCGCCCGCTACGTGTCCGGTTACCTGCACCCACGGTCGACGGCGGCCATCGGCGAGACAGTCGCCGGCCAGTCGCATGCGTGGCTGGAGTTTTGGGACGGGGACTGGCGCAGCTGGGATCCCACGAACCACAAGCCGGCAGGGGACTACCACGTCACCGTGGCCAGGGGCAGGGACTACCGGGACGTGCCCCCGCTGAAAGGCATCCTGTCCGGCGGTGGCGGATCGGCGCTCAGCGTGAGCGTGGAGATCACCCGGCTCGCGTAGGGCAAGGACGGTACTTCAAGCCTGGCCTGGGCTACTCCGGGGCCGCCTTGGCAGCCCCGCTGAGCTGGGTCCACCACGTCATGGGCGCGGTGACCTTGAAGCGCCGTCCCGTGATGGTTCCGGGCGTAATGCGGACGAAAGTGTCTTTCCTGCCGGCCTGCCACGGGAACAGGTAGAGGGCTGCGGTGTCCAGGATCTGCTCTGTTCCCTTAACCGCCGCCGCGGCGCCCTTCACCACTACGCTCCAGGCCAGCCCTGTGGTGGCGTCAACGCCGTCGGCTTCGAGGGCCACATGGGTGTCGCCGGTCGCGCCTGCCAATTTGGTTCCTTGGCCGGTGCGGAACACCAGGGTCCCGCCGTCCACCGTGTAGTTGATGGGAAAGATGTCCGGCTGGCCGTCCACCAGGACGGCCAGCCTGCCTACGGAGACTGTCCGTAACAGGGCCCAGCATTCGTGGTTTTCCAGGCTCTGAACCTGGGATGCTGCATCGCTGGACATTGATTCGCTTGACGTTGGCTCGCTGCTCATGTGGCCGAGCCTACGCTCAACACCCCCGCCCGGACAGTCTTCTTCCTGCGACGGCCCCGGGCTTGGGTTATTACCAGGGGCTCGGCTTGTAGTCCTTGAGGAAAACGCCGTACTGATCCTCGCCCTGTTCGCCCATGACGATCGGATCGTAGACGCGGGCGGCGCCGTCCACCAGGTCCAGGGGAGCATGGAAGCCCTCTTCCATGAGCCGGACCTTGGTGAAGTGGGGGCGTTCGTCAGTGATCCAGCCGGTGTCCACCGCTGTCATCAGGATCCCGTCGGCGTCCAGCATTTCCTGGGCACTGGTCCGGGTCATCATGTTCAGGGCGGCCTTGGCCATGTTGGTGTGCGGATGCCCGGGGCCCTTGTAGGCGCGCGAGAACTGTCCTTCCATGGCGGAGACGTTCACGATGTACTTCCGGTGCGCCGTGGAGCGCTTCATGGCGTCCCGGAGCCTGCTGACCAGCAGGAAGGGGGCCGTGACGTTGCAGAGCTGCACTTCCAGCATCTCCAAGGGATCCACCTCGTCCACCACCTGGGTCCAGCTGTTGATGCCGGCCAGGTCCGGGACCAGTCCGCCGGCGTCGATGGCAGTGCCGGAGGCGATGCGTTCCAGCGAGGCGGATCCGGTGGAGAGCGCCAGCGAGGTGATTGCGTCACCGGCCAGTACCGGGTGCTCTGTGACGGAGCCGGCCAGCGCAAGGGGGTGCTTATCGTGGGCGTGTCCGAAGGTGACCAGTTCCGGTCCACCGTTGGCAGGTTCCAGCGCGGCGGGCAGCGGCTCGTCTTCGGCGTCCACCAGCGGTTTGTAGGCGTTACCGGAACGGCGCACGGTCTGGGCGGCGTTGTTGATGATGATGTCCAGGGGGCCCGCAGCGTTAAGCGAATCCGTCAGGGCCATCACCTGTGACGGGTCGCGCAGGTCGATTCCGACAATACGGAGCCGGTGCAACCACTCGCCGCTGTCCTCCATGGCCGCGAAACGGCGAGCGGCGTCTTTGGGGAACCTGGTGGTGATGGTGGTGTGGGCGCCGTCGCGGAGCAGGCGCAGGGCGATATACATGCCGATTTTGGCGCGCCCGCCGGTGAGCAGCGCACGCCGTCCTGTCAGGTCGGTGCGGGCATCCCGCTTGCCGTGGCTGAAGGCGGCACATTCCGGACAGAGCTGATGGTAAAAAGCGTCCACCTGCGTGTAGTGCTGCTTGCAGATGTAGCACGGGCGGGAACGGATCAGGTGCCCGGCCACCTTGCCCGTCGCCGAGGTCTCCAGCTTGTTGCCGCGGGTTTCGTCGTCGATCCGGTCCGGTGCTGCCGTGGCCGTCTGTGCAAGGACTGCACGGTCGGCTTCTGAGATCAGGTCACGTTTCGTGACCCGGCGGTGACGCTTCACGGCCTTGAACATCTTCCCGGTGGCGCGGCGGACCGAGACGTAGTCCGGGTGTTCCTCGTCGTAGACGTGGATGGTATTCAAAACCTTGAGGCATGCCTGGATTTCCTCAGGCGTCAGATCGGGGGAGCTCATTGTACCGATTTTACAGCCTGGGAAAGATCCGGCCTGACCGGGCAGCGGGCGACTGCTGTCCGGCCAGCCGGTGGCCACTTCGCTTAGCCGCGGCGGCCGCCCTGGGCTGCCGCCTCCGAATGGACCGCAGCCGCCTGCTCCACTGATTCACGGATGTCGGGGTAATTGGCAGTGGCGGCCTTCACGGCATTAGGTACCAGATGCAGGTTCCTGGCCGCGAGTGCCCGTTCCTCGTCCCCGGGCTCGGGCACCAACTGGCCTTTGGCGAGCACGGTGATCCCGGACTCGGTCACCTTGAACCCGCGCGCACGGTCCAGGTCATGATCCAGGCCGATCGTGGCGCCTGCCGGAACCTTGACGTTCTTGTCGAGGATGGCCCGGTTGACCACGGCACCTTCGCCGATCTTCACCTTGTCCATCAGGACGGAGTCGATGACACGGCTGCCGTTCCCTACAAAGACGTCGTTGGACAGGACGGATCCCTCCACCACGCCGCCGGAGATCACCACGCCGCTGGACACAATGGAGTCCAGCGCGGTGCCAACCGTGTCGTTTTCGCCACGGACAAACTTCGCCGGCGGGGAGATGCTCTGGCGCGTGTAGATGGGCCATTCAGAGTTGTAGAGGTTGAACACCGGCAACGGGGAGATGAGGTCAATGTGGGCGTCGTAGAACGAATCAATGGTGCCGACGTCGCGCCAGTACGTCCGGTCGCGTTCCGTGGAGCCGGGGATGTCGTTGAGGGTGAAGTCGTAGACTCCGGCCTCACCCTGGCTGACGAAGTAGGGGATGATGTCCCCGCCCATGTCGTGCTTGGTATCGAGCCGTTCGGCGTCGACGTGGAGTGCATCCACCAGGGCGTCGGCGTCAAAGACGTAGTTGCCCATGGACGCCAGGAACTGGGTGGGATCAGCCGCCAGGCCAGGAGTTGTGGCGGGCTTCTCCACAAATGCGGCGATCTTCTGCGGGTCCTCCTGGTCCACCTCGATCACACCGAACTGGTTGGCCATGTTCAATGGTTGGCGTACGGCGGCCACAGTGGCCTTGGCGCCGCTGAGCACGTGCTGCTCCACCATCTGGGCGAAGTCCATGCGGTACACGTGGTCCGCGCCCACCACAACGACGATGTCGGGGTTGGCGTCATGGATCAGGTTCAGGGACTGGTAGATGGCGTTGGCGCTGCCAAGGAACCAGCTCTTGCCCACGCGCTGTTGTGCCGGCACGGAGGCCACATAGTTGCCCAGTTGCGTGGACATCCGCCAGGTCTCGGAAATGTGGCGGTCAAGGCTGTGGGACTTGTACTGGGTCAGGACGACTATCTGTAAGTACCGTGAGTTCACCAGGTTGGACAGCGCAAAGTCGATGAGCCGGTAACTGCCGGCAAAAGGCACTGCAGGTTTCGCCCGGTCAGCCGTCAGTGGCATGAGCCGGTTTCCCTCGCCGCCCGCAAGGACAATGGCCAGGACTTTTTTGTTCAACGGCATGGTGGTCGCTCCTGTACGCCTTCGTAACTCCCCAACAGTCCGGCATGCCCGGACTCCTTCACACTAGAACAGATACTGCGGAAGGACTACCTTGGGTAACGTGCGAATAGACATTGTGACTAAAGAGTTCCCGCCGGAGATTTACGGAGGCGCCGGAGTACACGTGGCCGAACTGAGCAGGGTGCTGAGTAAGCACGTTGACCTGCAGGTTCGTGCCTTCGGAGCTCCCCGCGACGCCGATTACCACGGTGCAGGGGTGACTTCTTATTCCGTTCCCGAGGATCTGGCATCGGCTAACGCCGCCGTCCAGACCCTCGGCGTGGACCTGCGCATCGTGCCGGATGTCGCCGGCGCCGATCTGGTCCATTCGCACACCTGGTATGCGAACATGGCCGGCCATCTGGCATCCCTGCTCCACGGCATCCCGCACGTGTTGAGCGCCCACAGCCTGGAGCCCTTGAGGCCGTGGAAGGCCGAACAGCTCGGCGGTGGCTACGCGTTGTCCTCGTGGGTCGAGAAAACTGCCTATGAGGCCGCAGCGGCGATCATCGCTGTTTCGGAAGGCATGCGCCAGGACATCCTGCGCAGCTACCCCGACGTCGATCCCGCCAAGGTCAGGGTGGTCCACAACGGCATTGACGTCGAGATGTGGCAGCGCGATGAAAACGATGACGCCGTCCGCGCCCTGGGTATTGACCCGGAGAGGCCCAGTGTGGTTTTTGTCGGTCGCAACACGCGTCAGAAGGGTGTCCCGTACCTGCTGCGCGCTGCCGCGAAGCTTCCGGCCGATGTTCAGCTGGTCCTGTGCCTCGGGGCTGCGGATACCCCCGAACTGGCAGCGGAAACTGCCCGCCTGATCGAGGAGCTGCAGAGCCAGCGGACCGGCGTCGTCCTGATTGAACGGATGCTGCCGCGCAACGAACTCATCCAGGTCCTCAGCCATGCCACAGCTTTTGCCTGCCCTTCGATCTATGAACCGCTGGGCATCGTCAACCTCGAGGCCATGGCCTGCGGTGCCGCCGTGGTTGCCAGCGCTACCGGGGGTATTCCCGAGGTTGTCCAGCACGGCGAAACGGGACTGCTGGTGGACCTTGAGCAGGTCACTGACGGGACTGGCACTCCGCTTGATCCGGAGAAGTTCGTGACGGAATTCGCTGCCGCACTGACGGAGGTGGTGTCCGATCCCGAACGCGCACGTGCCATGGGCCAGGCCGGCCGCCGCCGCGCCGAGGAGCATTTCTCCTGGGAGTCCATTACGGAAACCACCCTTGACGTTTACCGCTCGGTGCTTTCCTGACGGACGGTCGATACTGACCAAACAACGCACGACGGCGCCGCTCCCCACCGAGGGGGAGCGGCGCCGTCGTCCTCGTTTCCCCGAGTTTTTGTCCAGATATCGGGACTTCCGCACCTGAAAACCCTTAATATCTGGACAAAAACTCTGGTGGGATGCGCCAGCAGACGGTCAGTTCCGCTGGGTGGGGCGGCCGGCTGAGGTGCGGGCCAGCAGAATTTTTTCGTCGACGGGTGCGTTGCCGCTTGCCCGCTGTGTCCTGATGTAGGCGCGGGCCTCGTCCTGCCGGGTCTTTTCGGCGCCGGTGGCGATTGCGGCCCGCACATGGTCATCGCCATACCCGAAGGCGTCCACCAGGTCCAGGGCGTGCGGGCGGATCTTCACCAGGAGCCGGTTGATGTAATCCCCCACAGTGCGCGCCCGCTGCATGGAAAGCCGGCCGTTCATCAAGTACCAGGACAGGTTCTTCTCGATCAGCGAGAGACCAAAAAGGTCCCGCAGCCAGGTCAGGACGCGCTTGGTTCCAGGGTCCGTGACAGCGGCCAGGGCCTCCGTGAACGCTTCCCATTGCAGAAGCTCGGCATGGGCCTGGGCCGCATCGATCAGCTCGTTCTGGTGCTTGTTGAAGAGGGCCGCCCCTTCTTCGACGGGCAGCTTGTTGGCGCCTTTCAGGGCCGCCCCGACGTCGGCCACCATGGCCTGGACGCGATCCGTCAGGAGGGCCCGCTGGCCGTCCTCGTCCCGGAGCGCAAGCGCAGCCTTCTGGACTGATCCCGTGTCGGCAACAAACTGTGCCACTTGCCGCAGGCCCGTGCGATGGAGTGCGACGCCCGTTGCCTGTGTCACCACATAGCGGGCCAGCACGCCGAAGTCTACGTTCCTGAACTCCTTGGCATAGTCGGCCAGCAGCCGCTTGGCCACCAGTTGGAGCAGGACAGTGTTATCGCCCTCGAACGTGACGTAGACATCCAGGTCCGCGCGGAGGGACGCGAAGCGGTTCTCGATCAGGAAGCCGGCTCCGCCGCACGCCTCGCGGCATTCCTGCAGCGTGTCCAGGGCGTGCCAGGTGCTCAGCGGCTTCAGGGCCGCGGCGAGGGTTTCGAGGTCCTGCCGGTCCTCGTCTGTATCGTGGGCGCCGGAGAAGACGTCGTCGAACTTCTGGAGGAGTTGCTCGTGCGCGAAGCCGGCGGCATACGTCGTCGCCAGCCGGGTAAACAAGCGCCGCTGGTGGCGCTGGTAGTCCAGGAGGACTTCCTCGTCCGTGTGGGACGAGGCATTGAACTGGCGGCGCTCGGTGGCGTACCGGATGGCTGCCGTCAGGGCGATCTTCGACGCCGCGACGGCCGCGCCGTCCAGTGACACGCGGCCTTGGACAAGCGTTCCCAGCATCGTGAAAAAGCGGCGGCCGGGGCTGGCGATCGACGAGGTGTAGGTTCCGTCGGGTGCCACATCGCCGTAGCGGTTGAGGAGGTTTGTCCGGGGGATGCGGACGTGGTTGAAGTGCAGCCGGCCGTTGTCGATCCCGTTGAGGCCACCCTTGACGCCGTCGTCCTCACCGCCGATCCCGGGCATGAATTGTTTGGTCTCGGGATCCCTGAGGTCAACGTAAAAGGCGTGCACGCCGTGGTTGACGTCCCGGGTCACGAGTTGGGCGAAGACGACGGCGCCGAGGCCGTCGATGGCCGCGTTGCCAATGTAGTCCTTCCACGCAGCGCGGAACGGCGTGTGGATCACGAATTCCTGGGTGTCGGCGTCGTACGTCGCCGTGGTGGCGATGCTGGCGACGTCGGAACCATGGCCCGTCTCGGTCATGGCGAAGCAGCCGGGGATCTCCAGGCTCATGATGCCCGGCAACCACTTGGTGTGGTGATCCTGCGTGCCAAGGTGCATCACGGCCGAGCCGAAGAGACCCCACTGAACGCCGGCCTTGATCTGCAGGGACGGGTCGGCGGTGACCAGTTCCTCGAAGCCGGCCACATTGCCGCCGTGATCATCGGCACCGCCCAGGGCCGCCGGGAAGGCCCGGTGCACGGCGCTGTTGTCCACGAGGAACTTCAGCTGGCCGAAGGCCCGCTTCCGGTGTTCGGTGTGGGTCAGGCCTTCGGTTTTGTGGAGGGCCGGGTTACTTGCCAGCGCGCGCGCATGGCGCCGTGCATCCGCCCACTTGCCCAGGAGTTGCTCGCCCAGAGCGGCAACATCGACGGCGGGCTGCGCTGCCGGCTGCCGGTTGGCAGACACGGCGTGAGCAGGCTCTTGGCCGGTGGTACGGTCCACTACTTCGGTCATGTCAATAATCCTTCGTTGGTTCTGACTGATGGTTCCGGGAGTTCGGAGGCTATGCCCACGCATAGCCAGGCTGTGATCTGGCGGGCCATGGCTTGCTGGTCAGGCTTCGCCGCGGAATCCGGTGTGCTGAGCCACTGTTCCCCGGCATTTCGGACCAAACCGATGGCCGCCGTGGGCCAGTAGCCGATCACCGCTTCCTTGCCCTCGCCGAGCTGGGTCCGCATCGGAGCGGCCATCATCTCCGCGATGGAATCGAAGAAATGCCCCAGGGCTCCCGAAATGGCCGCCGATCCCTGGGTGCCATCCGCGTCCACTGGCGCATAACGGGTGACGAAGGTGTAGACATTGGGACTGGTTTCCGCCATCTGGAGGTAGGCCGAGATCATTGCCAGCAGGCCTTCCCGGGGGGTTTGGGCACCCTGGGCAGCTTCGCGGATCTTGCGCTGCATCTGGCTGAGGACAACTTCCCCAACGGCGTGCTGCAGGCCGGCTTTATCGCCGAAATAGCGATAGAAAACTGACTTGGATGTACCGGCGGCCGCCGCAATGTCCTCCATGGACGCATCACTGCCCAACGTGTGGACAGCCCGCCGTGCGGACTTGATAAGCTCCCGGCGACGCTCCTCCCGGTGGGCCTGCCACCGGGCCGAACGGCCGTCGGCACTTCCGCCGGCAGCCGCCGTCGGGACTTCTGAGGGGAGGTTGTTCACGATACCCAGCGTATCAGGTACGCTGAGTATCGGTAACCGTCGCAGATCAGAGGAGTCACCCATGTCCATCAATGGACAGTCCGACAACGGACCCCACGAATTCCCCAGCCCCACGACGTCCGGCGCGGCGCGTCCAGTCCGCCGGGCCGTGATTGTGGGCGGTAACCGGATCCCGTTTGCCCGGTCCGGCGGTGCTTACACGAAGTCATCCAACCAGGACATGCTCACAGCCGCACTTGATGGCCTCATCGCCAGGTTTGGCCTGCAGGATGAACGGATCGGAGAGGTTGCAGCCGGAGCCGTACTTAAGCACTCCCGCGACTTCAACCTCACCCGTGAAGCGGTCCTGGGCTCAGCGTTGTCAGCGGAAACCCCCGCCTACGACCTGCAGCAGGCCTGCGCAACCGGTCTCGAGACGGTCCTGGGCCTGGCCAACAAGATCAAGCTGGGCCAGATCGATTCCGCGATCGCAGGGGGAGTGGACTCGGCGTCGGATGCCCCCATCGCAGTCAGCGAAGGCCTCCGCGAGGTGCTCCTGGACCTCAACCGCGCCAAGACGCTGCCCCAGCGCCTGCAGGTACTCAGCCGGCTGCGGCCCAAGGACCTGGCCCCCGATGCTCCAAGCACGGGCGAGCCACGAACCGGGCTGTCCATGGGCGAGCACCAGGCGCTGACCACCGCACAGTGGAACATTTCGCGCGAAGCACAGGATGAACTGGCTTTCAACAGCCACCGCAACCTGGCCGCCGCGTATAGCAACGGCTTCTTCGATGACCTCCTGACGCCGTACCGCGGCCTCGCCCGGGACTCCAACCTGAGGGCGGACACCACGCTGGAGAAGCTGGCGACACTCAAGCCCGTATTCGGCAAGAATCTGGGAGCCGAAGCCACCATGACGGCCGGTAACTCCACACCGCTGACCGATGGTGCATCCACGGTCCTGCTGGCGTCCGAAGACTGGGCCGATGCCCATGACCTGCCGAAGCTCGCCACCGTGGTTGATGGTGAAGCCGCCGCCGTGGACTTCGTCCATGGCAAGGACGGGCTGCTCATGGCCCCCGCGTTCGCGGTCCCGAGGCTGCTGGCCCGCAACGGACTGACACTGGACGATTTCGACTTCTTTGAGATCCATGAAGCCTTCGCCGGGACTGTCCTTAGCACACTGGCCGCCTGGGAAGACGCGGAGTTCGGCCGCACCCGGCTGGGACTTGATGGCGCCTTCGGCAGCATCGACCGCACCAAGTTGAACGTCAACGGCTCCTCCCTGGCTGCAGGCCACCCGTTCGCGGCCACCGGCGGACGCATCGTCGCCTCGCTGGCTAAGATGCTGCAGGCCAGAGGCACCGTTGACGGAAAGCCTGCACGCGGGCTGATCTCCATCTGCGCCGCCGGCGGCCAGGGCGTCGTCGCAATTCTCGAAGCACTCTAGGGGCACCGGATGACGGACAAATACACCACTCTGGTCAACCAGGGCCTGGGCAGGAACCTCGCCAAGCGGCTGGGCCTGCCCCAGCCTGCCCTGCTCCGACGCTACAAGCCGGGCCAGCCCCTGATCAGCGGCCCGGTCCTGGTCCAAGGCAGTACTGCAGGAGCCGACGAACTGGCTGCCGTGCTGCTGTCCTGGGACCTGGACGTCCGGCGCCACGCCGTTCCCCGCGAGAAACTGGGCGCGATCATTCTGGTCCTGGATGAGCTCTCCCGGCCCGAGGGCCTGGAAAAGCCTGTGCTGTCCGGGGCGTCCTCCCTGCGTGACCTCGGTCCGAGCGCCCGCGTCGTCACCATTTCCCGGCCTGCCGCCGAAAGCACGTCCCCCTCGCAGGCCGCCGCACGCCAGGGCGTGGATGGCTTCCTGAGGTCCCTTGCCAAGGAACTCCGGGCAGGTGCAACAGCCAACGGCATCCTCCTCGCCGACGGTGTTCAGAGCACCACCCCCAGTGCTCTTGCTGCACTGCGGTTCTTCCTGTCCGGCCGGTCGGCGTTCGTGGACGGCCAGTTCCTGACTGTCTCATCCGCGGAAGGCCACTTGCCGGCCGACGTCGACAAGCCGCTCGCCGGAAAGGTTGCCGTGGTCACTGGTGCCGCCCGCGGAATTGGTGCGGCTATTGCGCGGACCCTCCACCGGGACGGGGCAACCCTGGTCCTTGTGGACATCCCGGGAGCAGGGGACCACCTGGCTGCGGTCGCCAACGAAGTCCGCGGCAGCGCGCTGCAACTGGATATCAGTTCCGAAGATGCCGGCCAGCGGATCATCGACCACGCCGTCCAGCGTCACGGCCGGCTGGATATTGTCATCCACAACGCCGGCATTACCCGGGACAAGCTGCTGGCCAATATGGACCATGCGCGCTGGAGTTCCGTCCTCAACATCAACATAGCTGCCCAGCTCAGAATCAACGAGGCGCTCCTCGCTTCTGAGCACTTCCGTAATTCACCACGGATAGTCTCGGTTGCGTCCACCAGCGGCATAGCGGGCAACCGCGGCCAGACGAACTATGCTGCGTCAAAAGGCGGGGTGATGGGGATGGTGCGCGCTTCGGCGCCCCTCCTGGCGGAGAACGGGGGACCATCAACGCGGTGGCGCCCGGCTTCATCGAAACAGAAATGACAGCACGGATCCCGTTTGCCGTCCGCGAGGTAGGCCGGCGGCTGAACTCCCTCCAGCAGGGCGGCCAACCGTCCGATGTCGCGGAGGCCATCGCATTCCTGGCGAGCGACGCCGCCGGCGGCATTAACGGGGAAGTGCTGCGGGTCTGCGGACAGAACCTGGTGGGGGCATGAGTACGGTCCAACCGCTGATTCTGGGGGAGATGCCCTCGCTCTCCAAGTTGTACGTCAACGCCGCCGCGCAGGCGGCGCGCCGCCGGGTGCTGGGAACCCACAATGGTTCAAGCCTGCCGGCCACCGGCCATGAGGTGCGCTCCGTAACGGCCGACGTCGGCAACCTCACCGCATACCAGCACCTCATCGGGCTGACCGCCAGGGACACCTTGCCGGCCGGCTACCTCCACGCGCTGGCATTCCCGCTCGCCATGAGCGTCATGAACCGTGACGATTTTCCGCTGCCGCTCCTGGGGATGATCCACCTCAGCAACCATGTCGAGCAACGGTCACCGGTCCTGTTCACCGAACCCCTGGACATCGAGGCCCGGGTGGAAAACCTCCGGGGGCACCGGGCCGGCACCCAACTGGACGTTACCGCCGAGATCCGGGGCGCCGGAACGCCGGACATCAAATGGACGGGGCGATCCACATACCTGGCCAAGGGTGTCTTCCTCCCCGGCATCGATAAGCCGACTCCGCCCAACGGCCTGACAGATTTCACGCCGCCGGACCCCACTGCAATTTGGAATCTGGGAGTCGACACAGGACGGGCTTATGCCGCCGTTTCAGGCGACTTCAACCCGATCCACCTGAGCGTGCTCTCGGCCAAAGCCCTGGGCATGCGGAGATCGATCGCCCACGGCATGTACCTTGCCTCAAGGGCTCTGGCGGATGTCGGTCCGGCCAAGGGCGAAACCTTCAGCTGGGATGTCACCTTCGAGGCACCGGTATTCCTGCCGGCCCGCGTGGCCTTGGAGATCACGACGAAGCAGACGCCCGGCGATGGCTGGTTGCGGTCCGATTTTGTGGCCTGGAATCCCCGTTCAGGCCGCCGGCACTTCAACGGCTCGGTGGCGCAACTCCAGTACACGTCCGGCTAGAACGCCGGTCGCACGGCCCGGAGCATGCGGTGCAGGCTCAGAAGGACGGACTCTGACGCTGTCACGGCCGAATCCGCCCGGGCCCGCTCCGCAACCGCTGCCATGCCGGCCTCCACGGCTGACTTCGCGGCAGCGAACAGCCGGCGCTGTTCTGCCTCATCCCGGCCGTCGAACGAGGCCAGGAGTTCACCGGCGGCGGTCATGGCTGCTGCCAGCGGTGCACTGTCTTTGCGCGTCACCGTGTACGGTGCCTCATCGGTCCAGATGACGTCGGCGAGCACTTCTGTCATGTCCTGGATGTGGAACGTCACCCGCTCGAGCTCGCGGAGGTTGCGGTAATCGAGATCCACGTCCCTGGGATGGAATCGCCGGCGCGGATTGGCACGTCGGCTCGCGTCTGCCTCCTGGACGAGATGGCGGACAGTGCTTGCCGCGTCGGCCAGCTCGGTCGACCGGCGCGACCAGTCCTCATGCTCGGGAGGCCATGCTTCAGTCAAGGCAGCGCCCATGTCTGTCAGCTGCCGCCCGAGGGCCAGCCGGAGTGCGCCCAGGCCGGAGGCTGCCGCACTGAAGCGTAAGGGAGGAAAGACGAGGAAATTGACCGCTATGCCCACCGCGACACCGACGCCCATTTGAATGAGGTAGCCAAAGGAAAAGTCGTCCCGGTTGCTTCCACCCACCAGCAGAACCAATAGTGCCGCCGTCGGAATCCAATCGCTGCCGGAGCCGATTCTCGGGAGGCCGCCGAGCAGCACTCCGATCCCCATGAAGGCCGCGACTGTCAGTGGTGACGGATCACCGATGCTGACCAGCGCAAAGGCGAGCCCGATGCCCAGGGCGAGGCCCACGAGCGCCTGCAGACCCTGCCGGATGGATCCGGCCACGTTATGGTACATGGACACCAGCGCGCCGAGCGGCGCGTAGTACGGAAACTCGGCGGCGGATCCCGGCATCAGGGGAGCAACGGCAAAAGCGAGGCCGGCAGCCAGGGCTGCCTTCGCCGCCAGCTGCAGCCGCTGTGCCGTCAATGCGGACGCGAGTCCCGACACCGCATTTCTCAAAATGCGGGATCCCATGGCGGGCCGACCCTGCGGCTGCGCTTGCGTGTCACCCATCCGCCCCACCATAAGTGCAGGCGTGTGCCAGGACAAGGCCGACCCCGCCCGCCGGACTTCCGCCGCCGCCCGATGAGCCTTTCCCGGTGTGCGTAGGCACCCAACCGGACGATTTCTGCGGGGGCCCGGCCCAATCCGTCAGAAAGCGCTTTCCCGGTACGGCAACGCTCCGTGGCCGGGGGAAACTTCTTCGCCGGGGCGCACCGGTCCCGGCGGAGTGCCGTCGCCGAATGGCCGGCCACCCAGCGATTCCCTGTCATGGGGCTCCAGCCAGCCGGACAGATCTGGGCCCTGCGGCACGATCCGGGTGGGGTTGATGTCCTCGTGGACGATGTAATAGTGCTGCTTGATCTGGACAAAGTCGATCGTGTCGCCGAATCCGGGAGTCTGGAAGAGGTCCCGGGCGTAGCCCCACAGGGCCGGCATCTCGGTGAGTTTCTGCCGGTTGCACTTGAAATGCCCGTGATAGACGGCATCGAACCGGGCCAACGTGGTGAACAGCCGGACATCGGCCTCGGTGATGGTGTCACCCACGAGGTACCGCTGGCCGGTGAGGCGTTCCTCAAGCCAGTCCAGGGCCGTCCACAGCCTCGAGTAGGCAGAGTCGTAGGCCTCCTGCGAGCCTGCAAAGCCGCAGCGGTAGACGCCGTTATTGACCTCGGTGAAGACGCGCTTATTGACGGCGTCAATTTCGGTGCGGAGGTGTTCCGGATAGAGGTCCGGCGCACCTGGCCGATGGAACCGGGTCCATTCCGTGGCGAAGTCCACGGTGATCTGGGGGAAGTTGTTGGTGACCACCGCACCGCTGGCAACATCGACGATCGCCGGCACCGTGATGCCTCGCGGGTAGTCCGGGAAGCGCCGGAAATAGGCACTCTGGATTCGCTCGATGCCCAGGACGGGGTCTACCCCGCCCGGGTCCAGGTCGAAAGTCCAGGAGCGTACATCGTGGGTGGGGCCGGGCTGGCCAAGGGAGATGGCGTCCTCCAGCCCGAGGAGCCGCCGCACAATGACGGTCCGGTTCGCCCACGGGCATGCCCGTGCCGCAATCAGCCGGTACCTGCCGGATTCCACAGGCCAGCCGGGTTCGCCATTTTCACCGGGGCGGCCATCGCGTGTAATCCGGTCCTCAATGTAATTGGTGTCCCGGTTGAACTCGGCACCTCCCGTCACATACGCGCCCCGGGTGCTGTGTTCGGACTTTGTGTCTGTGTTGTTGGACGCGATCAGTGCCTGCGGCCCGCCCGATGATTGCTTGCTCATGCGGACAAGCCTAGGCTCCGGCAGTCAGAATTGACGAGATGGGCTGCCAGGCAACAAGCCAGGAGGCGGCAATAACGGCGGCAAAGAGTGCGATCCAGACGCCCGAAGGTATCGCCGTTGCGCGGTACAGGAGGTAGGCGTCGGAACTCGCGAGTTTGTCACGGCGCCGCAGGTGGACATTGGTGAGCTTGGCGAGGTCCCGGACTGCGGCCACCAGCAGTGCCACGCCAAGAACAATTGCCACGTGGCCGGCGAAATGGCCCGGCACAAAGAGGACCAGCAACCCGCCTCCTGCGACGCCGAGGCCGGTGATCAGAAGCCCCGCGAAGTTCCTGATGAACACCAGCGAAGCGAGGAGGATCAGGGTGCCAGTGGCCAAGGCTGCGGGACCCCACCCGGCGAAACCGGACGTAACCAGAGCGGCGCCGGTCAGGGCAGGAACCGGGTAGCCCCAGAATCCTGACCAGACGGCGGCAACACGGCCCCGGGTGTAACTGGTGGTTGTACCTGAGTGGTCAAGCCTGAGCCGGATCCCGCTGAGTCTTTGACCGCTCATGACGGCAGCGAAGGCGTGACCGAGTTCGTGGGTGGCGGTGGCCAGGAGTCCAAAGTACTTCCAGCTGGCCCGGGGGATGGACAGTGCAGTTGCCACGGCCAACACCACGGCCAGTTCAGCAACCGTGACCTGCGGGATCGCGGTACGGCTGAAGGCCTCAATGATCCGTTGCCACAGTTGCCCGGGAATCAAAGTCATTGTCCGCCGGGCCGGGAGTAGTGATTGTCAGCCATAGCCCTCTACGGTACTAGAGGGACGGTTAAATGCTGTCCTGCGGCCGTGGGACGCTCAACGAATAGAGGAATGCCGTGACCAGTTTGAAGGAACGCCTGCACGCTGATGTTGTGGTGCACATGAAGGAGCGGAACAAAACCGCCCTGACAACCGTGCGCAATGTCCTGGGCGAGATCGAAACACGGGAAAAGTCAGGAAAGACGCCCATCGTCCTGGACGACGCCCAAGTGACCTCACTGTTGCAGAAAGAGGCCGCCAAGCGACGCGACACTGCAAGGATCTACACCGAGGCCGGCGAAGCCGATCGCGCAGCGGCCGAGATCGCGGAGGCGGAAATTATTGAGGCGTACCTGCCGCAGCCACTGACAGCCGCGGAAGTCGCGGCGATCGTTGACGAGACCATCGCCGGGCTGAGGAACGAAGGCGTGGAGCCCGGCCTCCGGCAACTCGGCGCCGTGATGAAGCCTGTCACGGCCAAGGTCGCCGGACGCTTCGACGGCAAGGCGGTCAGTGAGATTGTCCGCGGCCGGCTCGCCTGAGCCGGCAGCAGGACCCTTGTGACGGGAACGGCACGCCCACTGAACGTGGGCGTGCCGTAACTTCCTGATGGCGGAATCCGGCCGCCAGGGAACAGTCTCGGGTGTTCCTGAATCAGCCTTCGCACTCAGTGCAGTAGGTGTGTCCGTCTTTCTGCCGCGCAATCTGCGAGCGGTGCCGGACCAGGAAGCAGGAGTAGCACGTGAACTCGTCCTCAGCCTGGGGGATAACCTGCACGACCAGTTCCTCGGCAACGAATTCGCCTCCGGGAACGCCGGCGCCGTCCAACCCATCGGCCTCATCGAGCTCGAGGACGACGCTGCGGGCGTCGGGTGCATTGGCGGACTGCAGTGCCTCAAGCGAGTTGTCCTGCGACTCCTTGACGTCGGAGCGAAGTTCGTCGTAATCGGTTGCCACTTAGGTGTATCTCTTTTCTTTGGTTCGTCTGTCGCGTATGCAACGTACAGCATCC